>NZ_JBEZJL010000039.1:0-95771 GCF_040651755.1 Actinomadura sp. NPDC048394
CCGGCCCCCCACCGGGGTGAGCGGCACCCGCAGCGGAGCGCCAGCGGAGCGAAGGGCGCCGCTCACCCCGCCGCTGGGGGTGTGGGGGGGTCGTCCCCCCACATAGACACGTCCCCCCACACAGACGCGCACGACTTGTTCGGCGAGTGCGCTGAGCAGCGGCGCGGCGTCGGCTTTGAGAGCGTCCAGCGTCCGCGGTCCGTCGGCGATGCTGAACGCGGCGGTGAGGCCGAGGCCGTGCAGCTCGTCGAGCGGGCCGGTGACGCCGCCGGCGAGCGCGACGGCGGGGATGGCGCGGTCCTTGGCCAGGGCGGCGACGGCGGAGACGACCTTTCCGCCGGCGCTCTGGCCGTCCACCCGGCCCTCGCCCGTGATCACGAGGTCGGCGCCGTCCAGCGCGCCGTCCAGGCCGACGGCCTCGGCGACGAGACGCGCGCCGGGGGACGGCTCGGCGCCGAGCACGCCGACGAGGCCGCCGCAGGTGCCGCCGGCCGCGCCCGCGCCCGGCAGGTCGTGGACGCGGACGCCGAACCGGCCGGCGACCACGTCGGCGAACCGGGCGAGCGCCGCGTCCAGCTCGCGGACCTGGGCGGGATCGGCGCCCTTCTGCGGCCCGAACACCGCGGCCGCGCCTTCCGGCCCGACGAGGGGGTTGGTGACGTCGCACGCGACCCGGAACCGGGCGGCGCGCACCGCGTCCGGGACGCCCGAGTCGTCGATCGTCTCGAGGCGCGCCAGCGCGGCGCCGCCGGGCGGCAGGTCGGCGCCCGCCGCGTCCAGGAAGCGGACGCCGAGCGCGCGCAGCAGCCCGGTGCCGCCGTCGGTGCTGGCGCTGCCGCCGATGCAGACCAGCACGTCACGGGCGCCGCGCCGGACCGCGTCGGCGATCAGCTCGCCGGTGCCCGCGGTGTCGGCGCGCAGCGGATCGGGGGCCTGCTCGACCAGCGGGAGGCCGGACGCGGCGGCCAGCTCCACGACCGCGGACCGGCCGTCGCCCGACAGCGCGTAGGCGGCCTTCACCGGACGGCCCACCGGGTCGGTCGCGGCGACCTCGACCAGGTCGCCGCCGCGCGCGGCCACGAAGCAGTCGAGGGTGCCCTCGCCGCCGTCGGCCATCGGCACCTGGGCCACCTCGGCGTCCGGCACGGCGCGCCGCGCCCCGGCCTCCACCGCCGCGCAGACCTCCGCCGCCGACAGGCTGCCCTTGAACGAGTCGGGCGCGATGACGATCTTCACCCTCAGTACTCCGCGGTAGAAGTGGCGAGCACGGAGGTGAACTCGCGCGGCAGGACGAGCGAGTCGCCCTCGTAGCGGGTCTCCAGGTAGGTCAGCTCACCGGCGCGCCACCAGTACAGGTGCGGGCTAAGCGAGCCCGGCCCCTCCTCGTAGGCGCGGTGCGCCTGCGCCTGCAGCTCGTTCGCGGCGGCCACGGCGGCGCGGTAGCGGGCCCGCGGGTGGACCTCCGACATGCTCAGCGCGTGCGCGACGATCAGGCTCCGGTTCGGGGCGATGACCAGCGCGCCGTGCGGGCCGATCGGCAGGTACTCCTCCAGCCACGCCAGGTGGGTGACGGCGTAGAACGTCCAGCCGTGCAGCACCGACACCCGGACGCCGCCGAGGTCCTGCTCGTCGAGCTGGAGCGGTCCGTCGGCGCGGACGTTGGCGCGTCCCAGCATGAACAGCGCGTCGCCGGACACCGGCCAGCCGTTCATCTCGTCGGTGGTGACCGTCCGGACGGTGGTGGGGGTGTCGACCACGACCGCCTCGATCAGCCCGGGCGCGAACGGCCGGGCCGCGAGCACGCCGTTGTCGGCCTCGGCCGGGTAGATCCGGGTGCGCAGCAGGTGCTGCGCGAGGTCGAAGTCGCTGAGGTCGAGGGGCTCCTCGATCGCGGTGACGATCGTGGTGACGTGGTCGGACACCAGCGCCGGCCAGTCGTCGCGCGGCACCATCCGGGCGAGCTGCCGCAGGTCGCGCATGCTGACGTGCAGCCGGTTGGCGCCCTCCAGCAGCATCACCTCTCCCGGCGCCCGATGGCAGGCGTAGCCGAGGCTCTCGGCCACCAGTACCAGCAGCGAGTCGAGTGTTCCGTCGTCCCACGGGTCGGGACGGGCGTGCCGGCCGCTCATCGCACACCTCCCGGCGCTTCCAGGGTCAGTACGCCGCCGTCCGGCCCGGGGTTCAGATCACCGGACGCGTCGAGCACGGCGGGGGCGCCGAGCTCGAGCGTGCCCTGCCGGGCGCCGTGCCCGGCGGGCACCCCGGCGAGGACGGGGACGCCGAGCGGCCCGAGCCGCGCGGCGAACACGGCGTCCAGCTCGGCGGGGTCGCCGGAGCGTTCCCACGAGCCGAGCGCGACGCCCGCCGCGCCGTCGAGCCAGCCGGCCTGGAGCAGCTGGACGAGCATCCGGTCGATCCGGTACGGCGCCTCCGTGACGTCCTCCAGGAAAACGATGCCGCCCTTCGCGGGCGGCGGGGCGTACGGGGTGCCGAGCAGTGCGGTGATCAACGTGAGGGTGCCGCCGGTGAGCGGGCCCTCGGCGCGTCCCGGGCGCAGCGCGTGCGTGCCGGGGAGGGTGACGGGGCCGCCGAACAGCGCGGCGCGCAGGCCGTCGAGGGTGGCGGCGAGGTCGCCGCCGGGGTCGGCTGCGCCGGCGTCGGCGATCAGGCCGGCGGGCATCGGGCCGAACGAGGTGGTGACGCCGAGCCGCGTGCCGAACGCGGCGTGCAGGGCGGTGATGTCGCTGGAGCCGTGCAGGATCTTCGGGCCGCCGGGCGCGTCCGCGGCGGCGGCGAGCGCGTCCCAGTCGAGGTGGTCGAGGACGCGGGTGGCGCCGTAGCCGCCGCGGGCGCAGATCACGGCGCGGACGCGCGGGTCGCACCAGGCGGCCTGGAGGTCGGCGGCGCGGTCGGCGTCGGCGCCGGCGAGCCGGTGCCAGTCGTCGCGGACGGGCCCCGGGGCGCCGAGGTTGACACGGTCGAGGGCGTGCTTGCCGACCACGACGTCAAGGCCGAGGTCGCGCAGCGCGGCGCAGCCCGCCTCGAGCCGCGCCGGCTCGGCGGGGCCGCTGGGCGCGACGACCGCGACCCGGTCCCCCGGGCGCAGACGCCGGTACCCGCGGGTCCTCCCCCGTGCCGGCCGTTCGCCGGGCAGGCCTGCGGCGGGCGCGTCGGACGGCCCCTCGACCCCCTCCGCGCGGGCGCCCCCGCTCATCAACCCGATCCCTCCTCGCACCGCAACGGATAGAGCTTGTCAGGATCCGGCCGCCAGCGGAAGGGGCGCCCGGTCACGACCCGCCAACGGATCACCGCCCGGCGCCGAGGGCGATGCGGGCCAGCCGCGGCAGCGCCTCCCCGATCGGCTCGCGCAGCACCGCGTCCGCCAGCCCATCGTAGGGGGTCGGCTCCGCGTTCATGATCACCAGCCGGGCGCCGTGGTCGACGGCCTCCAGGCACAGCCCGGCGGCCGGCTGGACGGTCAGCGAGGTCCCGACGGCGAGGAACAGGTCGCAGGAGCGCGCCGCGGTGATCGCCGCGTCGAGGACGTCCTGCTCGAGGGCCTGCCCGAACGAGATCGTCGCGGACTTCTGGATGCCGCCGCACTCCGCGCAGGGCGGGTCGTCCTCGCCCGCGTCGACCCTCGCGAGGACGTCCGGCATCGGGGTGCGCAGGCCGCAGGACAGGCAGACCGCGTCGCGCATGGTGCCGTGGATCTCGATCACCGTCTCGGGGCCGGACCCGGCCCGCTGGTGCAGCCCGTCGATGTTCTGGGTGATCAGCGCGCGGAGCCGGCCGGCCCGCTCCAGCTCGACGAGGGCGGCGTGCGCGGCGTTCGGCTCGGCGTGCCAGGCCGGATGGTCGCGGCGGGCCCGCCAGGAGCGGCGCCGCACCTCCGGGTCGGCGATGTAGGCGCCGATCGTGGACATGGCCTCGGCGGACGGGTCCTTGGTCCAGACGCCCTGCGGGCCGCGGAAGTCGGGGATGCCGCTGTCGGTGGAGATCCCGGCGCCGGTGAGGACGGTGATCGACGCCGCCTGCGGCAGCAGCCCGGCGAGCGTGAGGGGTGCGTCCATTCCTCAAGGTTAGGGGCCGAACGATCCGGGCGCGTCCCGGTTTCGGGCGGCCGCTACGGTGCGTCACGGCCCGACCGGCTTCCAAAAGGTGACAAACTTGGCCGGGTATGAGGTCGACGCCGCACATCCTGGTGATCAACGGCACCAAGGTCCACCGCCCGGTCTTCATCCTGGGCGCGCCGCACTCGGGTGCCGGTCTCCTCGCGCGCGCCGTCAAGCGGTCCGCCGGGTTCCACCTCACCACCGGCCGGCCCGGCGTCCTGCGCGTCGTCTACGCCTTCGCCCGCCGTCCCGCCATCGCGTCCGAGCGCGGCACGGGGGCCGCGCGGGTGATCCGGGACGCCTACGCCGAGGCCTGGCAGATCTCCGCGCGGGCCTGCGCGGAGTGCCCGGAGGAGTGCCGCGAGCTGGCCGGGCTGCCGCCGCGCCCGGCGGTGCTGCGCGACCGCCCGGTGCACGACGGCGACGTCGAGGGGCCGTGCGTGCAGCCGCGCGGCATCACCCGCTACGCCGACGCCTCCCCCGACCTGATCTACAGCGCGGACGTGCTGCTGGACGCCTTCCCCGACGCCCAGCTCGTCCAGGTGATCCGGGACGGCCGGGACGCCGTCGCCGACATGCTCGCCGACGACCGGTGCCTGGCGTGGTTCAAGCCGGGCCTCGCGAACCTCGACACGGTGTTCCCGAACCCGTTCTTCGGGGTCGAGGACCACACCGAGCGCAACCGCTGGCCGCAGGCGGCGGCGGCCGTGAAGTGCGCGCTGCGCTGGCGCGGCTCGGTGCGCCTGAGCGCGCGGCTGCGGCGGCAGGTGCCGGAGGAGCAGCTGTTCACCGTCCGCTACGAGGACCTCGTCGCCCGGCCCCGCCGGGTCGCCGGGGACATGTCGCGGTACCTCGACGCGGACCTGTCGAAGACGACGCTGTCCGGGCTGGTCCGGGCCGGGGCGCACGGCGGCCCGGACGGGGGCGGCGCCGAGCACGCCGTCGGCGCCTGGCGGGACCGCCTGACGCCCCGCCAGCTCGCGCAGGTCGAGAAGGTCGCCGGGACGGAGCTGCAGCGCCTCGGCTACCGCCTCAGCACAGACACCTGAACGGCGCCTGGAGCGGAGCGCCAGCGGAGTGGAAGGCGCCGTTCAGGTGCCCTTGCCGGAGGCGTGGGGGTCGCCCCCCACAGAAGCACTGAGCCCGGCGGTCCGCTACTCGGCGCCGAGGGGCTCGGTGGCGCGCTCCTCGTCCTTCTGGTGGGAGAACTGCGTGCGGTACAGCTCGGCGTACAGCCCGCCCTCCAGCAGCAGCTCCTCGTGCCGCCCGCGCTCGGCGACGCGGCCCTCCTCGATCACCAGGATCTGGTCGGCCTCCCGGATCGTGGACAGCCGGTGCGCGATCACCAGCGAGGTCCGGCCGGCCAGCGCCGTCCGCAGCGCCTCCTGCACCGCGGCCTCGGACTCGGAGTCCAGGTGCGCGGTCGCCTCGTCCAGCACCACCACCGACGGCGCCTTCAGCAGCAGCCGGGCGATCGCCAGCCGCTGCTTCTCACCGCCCGACAGCCGGTAGCCGCGGTCGCCGACGACGGTGTCCAGGCCCTCCGGCATCCCGGCGACCAGGCCGCCGATCTGCGCGGCGTCCAGCGCGGCGAGGATCTCCTCGTCGGTGGCGTCCGGGCGGGCGTAGCGCATGTTCTCGCGGATCGTGTCGTGGAACAGGTGCGCGTCCTGGCTGACCACGCCGACCTCGGCGCGCAGCGAGTCGAGGGTGACGTCGCGGACGTCCACGCCGCCGATCTTCACCGCGCCGTCCGAGACGTCGTACAGCCGCGACACCAGGTGCGTGATCGTCGACTTCCCGGCGCCGGACGGCCCGACCAGCGCGACGAGCTGCCCGGGCGCGGCGGTGAAGTCGACGTCGTGCAGCACCTCCTTGCCGGGGGCGTGGTCGGTGCGGGCGATCGACTCCAGCGACGCCAGCGACACCTCGTCGGCGGACGGGTAGGCGAACCGGACGTGCTCGAACCGGATCGCCGGGGCGCCCTGCCGGGCGGCTCCGTTCCCGTTGGCCTTGGCCAGGCCGGCCGTCCCGGCCTCGCGGGCCTCGGGCAGCGTCCGGGCGCCCTCGCGGTCGCGGATCAGCGGCTTGAGGTCGAGGACCTCGAAGACCCGGTCGAAGCTGACGAGCGCCGTCATGACGTCCACGTGGACGTTGGACAGCGCGGTGAGCGGCCCGTACATCCGGGTGAGCAGGGTGGCGAGGGCGACGAGCGTGCCGAGCTGGAAGTTGCCGTCCACGACCAGGTAGCCGCCGACGCCGTAGACCATCGCGGTGGCGAGCGCGGCGACGAGCGTGAGGCCGGTGAAGAACACGCGCCCGTACATGGCGGAGACGACCCCGATGTCGCGGACCCGCGCGGCGCGCCCGGAGAAGTTCTCCTCCTCCTCGGCGGGGCGTCCGTAGAGCTTGGCCAGCATGGCGCCCGCGACGTTGAACCGCTCGGTCATCAGCGAGCTCATCTCGGCGTCCAGCACCATCTGCTCGCGGCTGATCCGCGACAGCCGCTTGCCGACCCACTTGGCCGGCAGGATGAACACCGGGAGCAGCAGCAGCGCGATCACCGTCACCTGCCAGGACAGGATCATCATCGTGATCAGCACCAGGATCAGGCTGATCACGTTGGAGACCACCGACGACAGGGTGGTGGTGAGGGCGCGCTGCGCCCCGATGACGTCGTTGTTGAGCCGGCTGACCAGGGAGCCGGTCTGCGCGCGCATGAAGAACGCGACGGGCTGGCGCTGGACGTGCCCGAACACCTCGCTGCGCAGGTCGTAGATCAGGCCCTCGCCGATGCGGGCGGAGTACCAGCGCTGCGCGAGCCCGAGCACCGCGTCCAGCAGGGCGAGCCCGGCCACCGCGACGGCGAGCCAGATCACCAGGTCCTGGCGGTGGTGCAGGATGCCGCGGTCGATGATCGACTTCAGCAGGAGCGGGTTGGCGACGACGACCAGCGCGGCGAGCGCGTTCAGGCCGAGGAACAGGACCAGGTCGCGGGTGTAGGGGCGGGCGTAGCCCGCGATCCGCTTGATGGTGCCGGGCTTGAGCCGCTGCTGGGTGACCGACTCGTCGCGGCGGAACGAGGCCATCACCTGCCAGCCGTTGCCCGGCATTCCCGGCATGCCCACCAGTACCTCCGAGGGGTCGCCGCGCGCCCGGCGCCGACGGGCGCGCGTGAAACGTAATCAAGTAAGCATCTCAGTATCCGGCCGGGACAACGCGCGCCCGGCCGCCGCGCTTCCCGGCTCCGCTCACGGCGTAACGGCTCTGGACTTCCCGCCCGAACCGGTGGTTAATGTGATCAACAACTTCAGGCTCTCACCCCCCAGGAGCCCCCGTGCCCCAGCGCTCACCACAGCGCCCGCGCATGCGCCCGCCACGAGCGGGCGCGGCCGCCACCGCACTGGCCGCCGCCGCCGCGCTGCTCGCCACCGCACTGCCCGCCGCGTCCGCGTCCGCGAGATCCGCGCCCGCCGCGCCGCACCGCCTGACGATCTCCGGCGGCGAGACCCAGCCGGTGTTCTCCCGCGCCGACGCCGTCACGCAGACCGTGAACATCGAGACCACGGCCGACAGCGACCACGACGGCGTGCGCGACCGCGTGCAGCTGCGGATCATGCGGCCGAAGGAGACCGACACCGCCGGCCTCAAGGTCCCGACGATCATGGAGCCGAGCCCGTACTGGGCCGGCATCAACGACGTCCCGAACCACCCGGTGGACATCGGCGACGCGCAGGCCCGTGCGCTGACCACCACGCAGCGGAACCTCGCCGAGATGTTCCCCGGCTACTACGACAACTACTTCCTGCCGCGCGGGTACGCCGTCGCCGACCTCGACAGCATCGGGACGGGCGGCTCGACCGGCTGCCCGACGTCCGGGGACCGCAGCGAGCAGGCCGGCGCCAAGGCCGCGGTCGACTGGCTGAACGGCCGCGCGCGCGGCTGGGCGCCCGACGGCACGCCGGTCACGGCCACCTGGTCGACGGGGAACGTCGGCATGATCGGCCAGTCCTACGACGGGACGCTGCCGAACATGGCCGCCGCGTCGGGCGTCGAGGGCCTGAAGGCCATCGTCCCGATCGCCGGGATCAGCAGCTGGTACGACTACTACCGCGCGGGCGGCGGCGTCGTGGCGCCCGGCGGCTACCAGGGCGAGGACCTGGACGTCCTGGCGAAGGCCGTGCTGACCCGCCAGAACCCCGAGGTCTGCAAGAAAGTCATCGACGACATCGAGGCGACCCAGGACCGCGAGACCGGCGACTACGGCAAGGTCTGGGCCGAGCGCGACTACGTCGGCCAGGCGCGGAACGTGCACGCCGCCGTCATGGTGGTGCACGGGCTCAACGACTGGAACGTCAAGCTCAAGAACTCCGTCCAGTGGTGGAACGCGCTGAAGAAGGCGGGCGTGCCGCGCAAGCTGTGGCTGCACCAGGGCAACCACTCCACGCCGTTCCGCTGGCGCGTGGAGGAGTGGCTGCGGCAGACGCTGCACTGGTTCGACCGCTACCTGTACGGCATCCAAAACGGCATCGACAAGGAGCCGCGCGTCGACATCGAGCACGCCGACGGGACGTGGGAGACGGCGAAGGACTGGCCGATCCCCGGCACCCGCACAGTTCCGGTCCGGCTGAACGCGGGGCCGTCCGGCCAGCCGGGCACGCTCGGCCTGCGGGCCGGGGCCGGCGCGACGCAGGGCTTCACCGACGAGGGGAAGACCCGCACCGCCGAGGACCTCCTGGCGAACCAGGACCAGGCGGACCCGAACCGGCTCGCCTACCTCACCGGGACGCTGGACCGGCCGGTCCGGATCGACGGCACGCCGTCAGTGTCGCTGCGGGCGTCCCTGGACGGCCGCTCGCCCTACCTGACCGCGCTGCTGGTCGACTACGGCACCGACAGCCGGCCGACGGGCGCCCGCGTCGACACCGGGCAGAAGGTCTGCTACGGGCAGAGCGTCCCGGGCGACGAGGGCTGCACCACCCGGCAGGCCCTCGCCATGCAGACCGCCCCGTACAAGATCATCACGCGGGGCTGGCTGGACGCGCGGAACCGGAAGAGCTTCAGCCGCACCGACCCGATCACGCCCGGACGCACCTACGCGTTCCGCTGGGACCTCCAGCCGACCGACTACACCGTCAAGGCCGGTCACCGGCTCGGCGTGATCCTGCTGTCCACCGACCACGACTACACGCTGCGCTACCCGGCCGGCACCGGCGTCACCGTGCGGACGGGCGTCAGCCGCGTCGACCTCCCGCTCGCCCGCGGCGGCCGCGAGGCCCTCGGCTGACCGGCGCGCGTCGACCCGCGGCGAGCCGTCGTCATGCGCTCGGCCATGACGACGGCTCGCCGCACGTCGACGATCACGCGTGCGGAGAGGGTGCGAGGGTCACTTGCCGAACAGCTCGCGGAGGCGGCCGATCTGCTCGCGGCGCTCGGCGGCGCACTGCTGTTCGAGGGTGTTCTCCGCGGCCTCCCACAGCAGCCGCTTGGTGGCCACGGCGGCGCCGGGGTTCACCGCGAGCAGGGACTCCACCAAGCCGTCGACCGCGGCGTCCAGGCCGTCGCGCGGCACCACGATCTCGGCGAGGCCGAGCCGGGCCGCCTCCTCGGCCTGCACGGTCCGGGCCGTGAGGCACAGCTCCAGGGCGCGCCCGATGCCGACGATCTCCACCAGCGGCTTGGTGCCGGTGAGGTCGGGGACGAGCCCGAGCGCGGGCTCCTTCATGCAGAACTTGACGTCGTCGGCCGCGACCCGGATGTCGCAGGCCAGCGCGAGCTGGAAACCGCCGCCGATGACGTGCCCGTGCACCGCCGCGACGGTGACGATGTCGGGGCGCCGCAGCCAGGTGTACCCCTCCTGCAGCTCGGCGATGAAGCGGTCCGTCGCCGCGGCGTCGGAGCCGTCGGCGAAGCCCTCCCCGCCGCCGGAGAACATCGACAGGTCGATGCCCGCCGAGAACGAGGGACCGGCGCCGCGCAGCACGACCACCCGCACGCCCTCCGGCAGCGACCGTCCGATCGCCGCCAGACCGCGCCAGGTGGCGAACGTCATGGCGTTGCGCCGCTCCGGCCGGTTCAGCGTGACGGTCGCGACCGCCCCGTCGACCTCCAGCCGCAGCCCGGCCCCGGCCAGCTCCTCCTCGGCCGGCCCGGCGGCGGTGGCCGTCTCCGCTCCGGCGTTCGCGTCCGCCATCGAACCTTCCCCCTCCAACGAGCGCGGCGGGCCCGCCCCGCCGTCCACGGGGCGGGACCCGACCTGCCCGCCGCCGCGACCGAACCCTACTCGGTGGGCCGCGGCGACGGATCAGGCGGTGCGCTCATCCGGGGGAAGCCGCCCGTCCGGGACCGGGGGCCGTTGTGGACCCGCGTCCGTTCGGGACGTTCGTCCGGTCAGGACTTCTTGCCCCGGGTCGCGCCGCCGCGACCGCGCAGGTTGACTCCGGACTCGGTGAGGATCCGGTGGATGAAGCCGTACGAGCGGCCGGTGGCGGCTGCCAGGGCGCGGATGCTCTCGCCGGAGTCGTACCTCTTCTTGAGGTCCGCCGCCAGCTTGTCGCGCTCGGCACCGGTCACGCGGGTGCCCTTCTTGAGGGTCTCGGCCACGAGTACCTCCCGTAGTGATGTGGTGACCGCTGCGTTATCCCCCGCCATGATCAGTCATTCCCGCGCGTTCGGCTACCCACTCGGCCAGAAAAGATCTGCGGAAGGCACCCTGCAGGTCACGCAAGTGCCACCAGATCGGCAAACTCGTCACTCCAGATGTCTTCGACACCATCGGGCAGCAAAATCACTCTTTCCGGCCGCAGCGCGTCCACCGCACCCTCATCGTGGGTCACCAGGACGATGGCCCCGGCGAAGGTGCGCAGCGCCCCGAGGATCTCCTCGCGGCTGGCCGGATCGAGGTTGTTGGTGGGCTCGTCGAGCAGCAGGACGTTGGCGCTGGACACCACCAGCATCGCCAGCGCCAGCCGGGTCTTCTCGCCGCCGGACAGCACGCCCGCGGGCTTGTCGACGTCGTCGCCGGAGAACAGGAACGAGCCCAGGATCTTGCGGACCTCGACGGGCGCGAGACCGGGCGCGGCCGACTGCATGTTCTCCAGCACCGAGCGGTCCACGTCGAGCGTCTCGTGCTCCTGGGCGTAGTAGCCGATCCGCAGGCCGTGACCGGCCACGACGGTGCCGGTGTCGGGCTTGTCGACCCCGGCCAGCATGCGCAGGAGGGTGGTCTTGCCCGCTCCGTTCAGGCCCAGCACGACGACCCGGCTGCCCCGGTCGATGGCCAGGTCCACGTCGGTGAAAATCTCCAAAGATCCGTACGATTTCGACAAACCTTCGGCGGTAAGGGGGGTTTTGCCACAAGGTGCCGGGTCCGGGAAGCGAATTTTGGCCACCTTGTCGGCCTGCCGCTCCCCCTCGACGCCGGCGAGCAGCTGCCGGGCCCGCCGGTCCATCTGCTGCGCCGCCTTGGCCTTGGTCGCCTTCGCGCGCATCTTGTCGGCCTGCGACAGCAGCGCCGACGCCTGCCGCTGCGCGTTCGCCGTCTCGCGCTTGCGCCGCCGCTCGTCGGTCTCCCGCTGGTCGAGGTACTTCTTCCAGCCGACGTTGTAGATGTCGATCACGCTGCGGTTCGCGTCCAGGTGGAAGACCCGGTTCACCACGACGCCGAGCAGGTCGACGTCGTGGCTGATCACGACCAGGCCGCCCTGGTGCGACTTCAGGAAGTCGCGCAGCCAGACGATCGAGTCGGCGTCCAGGTGGTTGGTCGGCTCGTCCAGCAGCAGCGTGTCGGCGCCGGAGAACAGGATGCGGGCCAGCTCGACGCGGCGCCGCTGCCCGCCCGACAGGGTGCCGAGCGGCTGCCCCAGCACCCGGTCGGGCAGCCCGAGGCTGGAGGCGATCGAGGCGGCCTCGGCCTCGGCGGAGTAGCCGCCGAGCACGTGCAGGCGCTCCTCGAGGCGCCCGTACCGGCGGACGGCCTTGTCGCGCTCCTCGCCGGTCGCGGTGGCCATCGCCTCCTCGGCGGCGCGCAGCTTGCGGACGACCTCGTCCAGCCCGCGCGCCGACAGGATGCGGTCGCGGGCCAGCTCGTCGAGGTCGACGCCGCGCGGGTCCTGCGGGAGGTAGCCGATGGTGCCCGACGACGTGACGCCGCCCTGCGCGGGGATCGACTCCCCGGCCAGCACCTTCGTGAGGGTGGTCTTGCCGGCGCCGTTGCGGCCGACGAGGCCCACCCGGTCGCCGGGGTTGACCCGGAACGAGGCGGACTCGATCAGCAGCCGGGACCCGGCGCGCAGCTCGATGTCTTTCGCGATGATCACAGTGACAGGGCTCCCCTGACGGACGGCTCGATGGACAGGCGCACGAAACAGCGCGCCGCGCGGTCCATCCGACCGGGGCGCGCTGGGCGGCCTGTCAGCTCGGGAGCGAAACCATCAGCCCAGTGTACGTGAAACGGGGGCCGCTCCCGGCCATGCCGATCCCGTCGCCGCCGATGTGTGAACGCCGCGCCGCGGGCCAGGATGGGAGTACGGCGGGCGGCGCAGGACGCCGGGGCCGCGAGGCCCCTGCACGAAGGAGTGTGAGTCGGATGACCCAGGTCACGAGCAACGTGCCGGAGGGCACGCCGAACTGGCTCGACATCGGCCTTCCGGACCTCGACCGGGCCAGGACGTTCTACGGGACCCTCTTCGGCTGGCGGTTCGAGGACGCCGGGCCGGAGGCGGGCCACTACAACCAGTGCAAGCTGCGCGGCGTGCCCGTGGCCGGGATGATGCAGAACCCCGAGGAGGCGCCCGACGAGTACTGGTGGACCGTCTACATCGCCGCCGACGACTGCGACGGGATCGCCAAGCGCGCCGCCGACGCGGGCGGCGAGATCGTCATGCCGCCGATGGACGTGATGACCATCGGCCGGATGGCGATCGTCAAGGACCCGCAGGGCGGGCAGTTCGGCCTGTGGCAGGGGCGGGACCACCACGGCTCCGGGATCGTGAACGAGCCGGGGTCGTTCGTCTGGAACGAGCTCGTCACGCCCGACTCCAAGGCCGCGGGCGACTTCTACCAGGCGGTGTTCGGCTACGAGCTCGAGCCGATGCCGGGCGACATGGACTACACCGTGCTGAAGCGCGCCGCGGACGGCCGCTACATCGGGGGCATCCTCGGCGGGGCCGACATGGTGCTCGGCAACGGGCGGACCGCCGTCCCGACGTGGACGACCTACTTCGCGGTCGAGGACGCCGACGAGGCGGTCCGGAAGGTCACCGCGGGCGGCGGCACGGTCGACTCGGGGCCCGCCGACAGCCCGTACGGCCGGTCCGCGGCCGTCCGGGACCCGTTCGGGGTGCCCTTCCACGTGATGAAGCCCGCGCCCGAGCAGGGATGACCCGCAGGCCGCGGGCCGTCCCGCGGCGCAGGCCGCGGGCCGTCCCGCGGGCGGCCTCCCGTGGGCGGTGAGGCCGCGGGGGCCCGGGTTCGCCCGGGCCCCCGCGTCAGCCCTGCCGCTCCGCCGACAGCCGCCGGCTGATCGTCTGCTGGAGCCGCTGCAGCCCCGACGTGCCGACCATGCCGATCTGGCCTTCGAGGTCGCGCAGCAGGACGTCCTCGTTCATCACGACCTCCGACGACTGCATCAGCACGGTGCCCTGGCCGGTGAAGTCGAACTGGTGCTCCTCCCCCGACGACCCGCCGATCCCGAAGACCATCCGCGCGGCGCCGAACGCGCCGCGCATGTAGGAGTGGTCGTAGTGGTGGCAGGGGGACGGGCAGTCGGCCCAGCCGAGCAGCGCCTGCGGGTCGACCCGGATCGGCGGCTCGACGAAGTGCACCGGGCCGTTGGAGGCGGCCACGAACCGGCCCGTCCCGATCAGGGTGAGGAAACCCGGGATGATCGACTGCTTGAGCTCCAGGCCGGGCTCGAACGCCAGCAGGTTCCCGGCCCGGACGGTGAGGTTGCCGTCGTCGAGGTCGAAGGAGTTCACGTCGAACCCGCGGTCGGCGAGGACGAGCTTGCCCCGCCCCTGCGCGACGATCCAGTCGTGCGCGTACAGCGGCGAGTTGAAGGTGTGCGCGACGAGGGCGTCCAGCGGCCCCGACGACAGCGCCTCGAACCTGATCTGCCCGTAGTAGGCGATCATCTTGCCCTTCTGCGCGAACCACTCGCCGTCGAGGTCGACGCTGAAGGCGTACGGGTTGACGTTGTCGTTCACCGGGAGGGTGGCCGCGTTCCAGGTCCGCGTGCCGAAGCTGCTCACGGTCAGATCTTCCTCTCGCTGGCCTGCACGTAGACGACGCCGGAACCGCTCAGCTCGAGCTGGAAGCCCTCACCGGAGCCGCGCCCGATGAGGTCGCGCAGGCCCACCGCCGTGGTGAGCCTGTTCTGCACCTGGCCGCGGTGGGCCACGTACGCCTGCGGGTCGACGTGGACGGGGCGCTGCGGGCCGATCGGCAGCTCCATGACGCCGCCGTGGGACAGCAGCGCGCACGAGCCCTGGCCGGTGAGCGTGGTGGTGAACAGGCCCTGCCCGGTGACGGCGCCGCGCACGATGCCGCGCACGCCGCCCTGCTCGCCCATGAACATGGTCCCGACCTGCAGGGAGGCGTCGTGCACGAGGAGCCGGTCGGCCTCCACGAACAGGGTGTCGCCGCCGCTCAGGTCCACGATGGACACGTGCAGCCCGGCGTGCCCGAACATGACGTCGCCCTGCCCGGTGACGTGCATCATCGCGCTGCGCTCGCCCGCGACGGCGCGTCCGATGGCGCCGCCGATGCTCTGCCCCGCCGTGGTGGACGGCGCGAACGACACCGACCCGGTGTAGGCGAGCATCGCGCCGCGCCTGCTGTAGACCTCCCGCCCCGGCCCGACGGGCACCTGGAGCATCTTGGAGGTGATCTTCTGGTAGCCGGGCATCAGATCTCCAGGATTCCGCCGCGCTCGGCCGGCTGGACGTAGACCAGGCCGTGCCCCTGGTACCGGAACTGGACGCTCTCCCCCGAGCCCTGGCCGATCACGGTCCGCCAGTTCACGTCGGTGACGACGTCCTGGCGCAGCTGCCCGTGGTGCCCGACGTAGGCGTGCGGATCGACCGACAGCGGCGTCTCGGGCGTCACCTCCAGCGCGATCGCCGGGCCGTCGGACACGATCGCCACCGTGCCGTGCCCCTCCACCTTGGTGGTGGCGAGGCCCTGGCCCGTGCCCATGCCGCGCAGGCCGACGAACTGCACGCCGGTGCGCAGCCCGCCCTCCAGCGCGAGGAGGCTCTCCGACTCCACGAACAGGGTGTCGCCGGTCAGCTGGACGAGCGTCACCTCCGCCGCCTCGCTCGCCAGGTACACCGTGCCCTCGCCGGTGACCTCCATCAGCGTCATGCCCTCACCGGCGATCTTGCGCTTGAGCGCGCCGCGCAGGCCCTCTCCCCCGGTCATCCCCTCCCGTTTGAACGCCATCCGCCCCTCGTAGGCGACCATGGCGCCGTTCAGCGCCCTGATCGTCTCCCCGGCGAGATCGACGGCCAGCATCTTCGAGCCGTTCAGTCGAAATTGCGCCACGATGCGAAAAGATACCGGCCGGAACCCCGCGCGGTCCGGGCATCGGCGCGGTCCCGCCCGGCCGCCCGCGGACGCCCGCGTCCGGCCTTCGCCGCGGCCTCATCGCGGCGGGACCGGCGCGTTGCCGGTCCCGCGCGTCCGCCGATCGGAGAGGATGTGCTCATGTGGATCGCTCCCGAACGCCGCAGCCTCAGCCGGTGGGCCGTACCCGGGCTCGTCCTCGGCGCCGGGGTGGTGGTCGGTGCCGTGCTCGCCGCCGACGGACGCGACGGCACCGCCCTCATCGCGCTCGCCGCCCTCGCCGGGTACGCCGGGTACCTGGCCTACCGCCGCAACGAGCCCGCGCTGCCGCTCAGCGAGGGCTTCGGCTCCGGCCACCGCGCCCGCACCCACCTGCGCGCCGCCGCGATGACCGGGGACGTGGTGACGGTGGCCGTGATCGGCGGGCTCGTCGTGCAGGCGCTGCGCGGCGGCGACATCACCGCCTACGTCTGGCTGGCGGCCGTCGCCGGGGTCACCTACGCGCTGTCGGCGATGGTCGGCGGCCGCGGGCTGTGACGGCCCGGCCGAGGTCAAGATCCACACCGCGACCTGCGCGAATTGTGCGTTAACTTCTCCTGACAAAGGTGGTTCCGGGCGCTTCGGGGCGCCATGATGCCGCTGTGTCAGCCGTAGATGTCCTGGTCCCGGCGAGGGCGGTGTTCCATCCGGTCGTCGATCTCGGCACCGGGACCGTCGTCGCCGTGGAGGCGCACGCCGGGCCGCCCGCCCCGACCGGGCCGCCGCCGCGCGTCGACCCCGTCTCCGAGGACCTGCGCCGCGCCGCCGAGGCGGCCCGCGCGGCGGCGGACCTGCGCACGCCGCTGCCGCTGCAGATCGGCCTGCGCGCCGAGACGCTCGCGTTCGGCGACCCGGTGCTCGCGGAGCTGCACCAGGGGTTCGCCGGGGCCGGGCGCCGCCCGCAGGAGATCATCATCTGCGTCACCGGGGGCTTCCCTCCGGCCCAGCGCGCCCCCGTCACCGCCGCGCTGTCCGGGCTGCGCCGGGCCGGGTACCTGGTCGGGCTCGGCGGCGTCGGCGCCGCGCACGCCCCGCTCGACCTGCTCGCCGACGGCGCGTCCTACCTGCTCAAGCTCGACCCCGGGCTGGCCCGCCGGGCGCCCGCGGAGCCGCGCCGCTCCGCGCTGGTGGCGAGCCTCGTCGAGCTGGCGCACCGGCTGGAGACGCACGTGCTGGCGCCCGGCCTGGAGACCGGCGACCAGGTGCTGCACCTGCGCCGGCTCGGGGTGCGGCTGGTCCAGGGGCCCGCGCTGGCACCGCCGGAGTGGCGGCCCGGGATGCCGATCACCGTCCCCGTCGCGGCGCGCGGCGCCCCGGATCCCCGCGAACGGCTCGACCTCGGCCCGCGCGTCTCGGAGTTCACGCTCCCCGGCGTGACGATGCCGCACACCGCGACCGCCGGCGAGGTGCTGGACGCGCTGAACGCCGAGACGGGCATCACCAGCATCGTCCTGGTCGACGAGCGGCAGCGGCCGCGCGCCACCGTCGACCGGACGCGCTTCTTACTGCGGCTGTCGGGCGCCTACGGCCACGCGCTGCACGCCCACCGGCCCGCGGTCCGGCTGGCGGACGCGCCCCGCCCGGTCCCGCGCACGGTGCCGGCGGTGGCGGCGCTGCGCGCGGCGGGCCAGGAGGACGACCGCGTCTACGACGACCTGGTCGTGGTCGACGAGCTGGGCCGCTGCCTGGGGATCGTCCGCGTCGCCGACCTGATCCGCGGCCTGTCGCCCTGATCCAGGGGTCCGGCCCGGCGCTCAGCCCGCGCTGAGATCGCCGCTGCCGGATCCGGGCGCGTCCGGCGCCGCGGCGTCCCCGGACGCGGCGGGGAGGCCGGAGGCGGCCAGCTCCTGCGCGAGGATGGCGGCCTGCACCCGGCTGCGCAGCCCGAGCTTCGCGAGGATGCGGCTGACGTGCGTCTTCGTGGTCGTCTCCGCCATCGACAGGCGTTCCGCGATCTCCCCGTTCGACAGCCCCTCGCCGAGGCAGGCCAGCACCTCCCGCTCCCGGGGCGTCAGCTCCGCCACCGCCGGGCCCGGGTCCGGCGGCTCGGGCCGGGCCGCGAACGCGCCGATCAGCCGGCGCGTCACCTGCGGCGCGATGATCCCGTCCCCCGCCGCCACCGTCCGCACGGCCTCCACCAGCCGGTCGGCGTCCACGTCCTTCAGCAGGAACCCGGCGGCGCCCGCCCGCAGCGCCCCGAACACGTACTCGTCCAGGTCGAACGTGGTCAGCACCAGGACGTCCGCGAACCCGGCGATCTGCCGGGTCGCGCTGATCCCGTCCAGGCGCGGCATCCGCACGTCCATCAGGACGACGTCGGGACGCAGCTCGCGGGCCAGCTCGACGGCCCGTTCCCCGTCGGCGGCCTCGCCGACCACCCGCACGTCCGGCGCCGCGCCGAGGATCAGCACCAGGCCGGCGCGCACGGCCGCCTGGTCGTCGGCCACCAGCACGTCGATCACGGCGCTCCCTCCTCGCGCGCGGGCTCTCCGTCCACCGGCAGCTCGGCGTGCACCAGCCAGCGCCCGCCGTCCGGCCCGGCGGAGAACTCCCCGCCGAGGATCGCCGCCCGCTCCCGCATCCCGATCAGCCCGCTGCCCGACCCCGGCAGCCCCGCGCCGTCCCCGAGGGGGCTGTGCACGTCGATCACCACCCGTCCCCGCGCGTACCCGACCGACACCTCGGCGCGGCCCGGCCCGGCGTGCTTGAGCGCGTTGGTCAGCGACTCCTGGACGATCCGGTAGGCGGCCAGCTCGACCGGCGCGGGCAGTTCGGGCAGCTCGCCGTCCGTCCGCAGCCGCGCCGACAGGTCCGGGCGGGCCGTGCGGTCGACGAGCCGGCCGAGGCCGGCCAGCCGCGGCGCCTCCGCCGGGTCGGCGCCGCCGGCGCCGCCCTCGCGCAGCAGCCCGATCATCCGCCGCATCTCCGCCAGCCCCTGCACGCTGTTCTCCCTGATCACCGTCATCGCCCGGTCCAGGCCCTCCCTGTCCAGGTCGCGGACCTTCAGCACGGCCGAGGAGTGCAGCGCGACGGCGCTCAGATGGTTGGCGATCACGTCGTGCAGCTCGCGGGCCATCCGGGCCCGCTCCGCGCCGACGGCGGCGCGCCGGTCCATCTCGGCGAGCCGCGCGACCTGCCGGGCCCGCTGCCGCTCGGCCTCGGCCCGGGACCGGTGCTCCCGGACGAGCATCGCGGTCAGCACCGGCGTCACCCACACCGCCGCCGCGAGCGCGCCCGCGACCACGCCCAGGGCGAGGTCGCGGGCCAGCGCGCCGGCGACCGCGAGGACCGCGACGGTCCCGGTGAGGGTCGCGCCGAGCAGCCATTCCGCCGTCCGCCGCGGCCGCCCGTACAGGCTCGCCGCGTACAGCGCGTCACCGTAGATCATCGCGGTGGCGATGGACGGGCCGAACGCCACGTCGAGGAAGTTGAACGGGGTGGAGATCGCCAGCGCGGTGAGCGGGGCGGTCCGCCGCAGCAGCATCGCCCCGCACAGGCCTGCGAGCGGCACGAGCCGGAGCCCGGCGGGCGGCCAGTGGTCCGTCCACGTGCTGTATCCGTGCGCGGCCAGCAGCACGAGCCCGGCCGCCATCGCCCCGGCGGCGATGAGCGCGTCCTGGGGCGTGGTGAGCCGGCGGAGCCTGGAGAGCACGGATCCATCTCAGCATCCCGCCGCGACCGCCGCGTCCACCTCGCTGAGGGCGGCGCGTACATCCTTCGGAGGACCCCGAGAACCTCATCGGCGACGACGCGCCACCGCTCCCGCGTCCCGGACCATCGAAAGGCAGGCAATCGGGGGCCGGGCAAGCGAGGGAGAAACGAGCCATGCGGACCATCGGGGTCATCGTCGCCGCGGTCGGCTTCATCTCGGCCGCGTACCACTACACGGGCGGGGAGAACATCGAGCTGATGGAGTGGTCAGAGGGCAGCCAGCCGCTCGCCGGGCTCGGCGTCGGCGTCGCCGGTCTGCTCGTCGCCGCCGCGGGCGCGGCCCTCTCCCGGGACCGGTGACGCCATGCTCGTCGGTGTCATCGCCGCGTGCGAGATCGGCTTCTGGGTCGTCCTCGCGGCGGGCCTGGCCGCCCGCTACCCGCTGCGGATGCGCAGGACCGGCGCGGCGCTGCTGCTGGGCGTCCCGCTGGTCGACCTGGTGCTGCTCGTCGCCACGGTCGCCGACCTGCGCGGGGGCGCGACCGCCGGGTTCGCCCACGGCCTCGCGGCGGCCTACCTCGGCTACTCGGTCGCGTTCGGGCACAGCATGGTCCGCTGGGCCGACGAGCGGTTCGCGCACCGCTTCGCCGGAGGCCCGCCGCCGCGCCGCAAGCCGCGGTACGGCCGGGCGCGCGCCCGCTACGAATGGGTGGAGTTCGGCAAGGCCGCCGTCGCGACCGCGATCGGCTGCGCGCTGCTCCTGGCGATGATCGCGCTGGTCGGCGACGCCGATCGCACCGCGGCCCTCACCGGCTGGACGGCCCGCCTCGGCCTCGTGCTCGCCGTCTGGTCGCTGTGGCCGATCACCCACACGCTCTGGCCGTCCAGGCCGAAGGACGGCGAGGCTAGCCGCCGGCCCGCAGAGCGCGCGCGGCCAAGGTGACGATCGGCAGGTCGAACTCGCCCTCCGCGGTCTCCGGCGTCGCCCGCAGGAACCCGACGATCCGATCGGTCACCGCCGCCCGCTCGGCCTCGTCGAGAACGAGCATGTGCGAGTGCGTCCCGATCGTCGCGGCCATCGACTCGGCCGTCCGGCGCTGCGCGTGCGGGAACTCCGCCCGCTCGAACACCGGGAACCAGGCGCTCTCGGGCAGGCCCTTCGGCCGCCAGTTCCGGAACGACACGCTGCTGCGGGAGATCCGCTTCATCTCCGCGACCCACGGCACCCGGTCGTCGTCGGTGTTCCACAGCCCGGCGAGCACGCCGCCGTCCGCCAGCACCCGGTGGATCTCCGGCAGCGCCCGGTCGAGGTCGAACCAGTGCATCGCCTGCCCCACCAGCACCGCGTCGACCGAGCCGGCCGGCAGCGGGATCGCCTCCGCGCTGCCCTCCAGCGCGCGCACGCCCGGCACGGCACGGCGCAGTTCGTCCAGCATCGCCGCGTCGGGCTCCACGGCGACCAGGTCCGCAGCGCCGACGCCGCCGCGCAGCAGCACCTGCGTCAGCTTGCCGGTCCCCGCCGCGAGATCGAGCACCCGCAGCGGCGCCCGCCCGGCCACGGGCTCCAGCGCCCACCGGACGCCCCCGACCGGGTAGTCCGGCCGCTCCCGCGCGTACGCGGCGGCGCTGCCCCCGAACGACGAGGCGCGCCGCGCCACCAGTTCCGCATCACTGTCAGGAAAGGCGTCCTTCACATCGCCCCACCCTAGATCGGTCCCACCGGCGCCGCGGCGGCGGGAGCGGTCAGCGGACGGCGCTGCGGACGATCGCCGCGGCGACCTCGTCGGCGCGGGTCCGCCTGCCCCGCCAGGTGGACCAGTTGGACTTCTGGACGGCCCAGGCCGTCACCGTCCGCCCGTCGGTCGTGGTGATCCGCAGCCCGGAGTAGCCGGGTTCGACGGCGGCGATCTCGCCGAGCCGGACCCGCTGCGTCCACAGCGGATTGCGCACGACGACGCACTCGTCCGCGATCGTGATCCGGCTGCGCGCCGCGCCGGCCGCGACGGCCGTCGTCCCGGCCATGATGATCAGGCTCGCGACGAGGCCGCGGTCGAACCCGTCCCGGGCCAGCAGGACGACGCTCCCGGCCGTCGCCGCGGCCCCGATCAGCGCGCACAGGACCGCCCCGGCGCGGCCCGCGAGGGTCGGCCGGAACACCACCGGGTCGTTTTCGCCCGCCATGGTCACCCTCCTGTGGCGCGCGGGGCGGACAGCAGGTCCGCGCCGGTCGCGGTCAGAGTGTGCAGGACGTGCCGGCCGTCCCGGCGGCTGGCGACGAGGCCCGCCTCGCGCAGCGCCGCGACATGCTCGCTGGCCGACGGCGCCGTGATGCCGAGACGGTCGGCCAGGCCGCCGGTCGTGCTGCCCGCGTCGGCGGTCATGGCGAGCACCGCCGCGCGGGTGCGCCCGACCAGCCGGGCGAGCGCCGCCCCGCCGCCGGGCGCCGTCCGGCCGAGGTCATGGCCGATCGGGTACACGAAGACCACCGGATCCTCCTCGCGGGGCGCCCGCAGGGTGATCGGCGTCCGCCAGCAGAAGAAGGACGGGACCAGCCGCAGGCCGCTCCCGTTCAGATACAGGTCCCGCTCCTGCGGATAGGTGACGCTCAGCACCGGCGGCTCCCAGCGCACGGGCGGCGGCAGGCTGCGCAGCAGGCCATCCGTGCCGCCCTCCAGCAGCGCGCGCGCCCGCACCATGCGGTCGGCCTCCACGCACGACCGGATCTGCCGCCAGTACGGGGCGAGCGCGATCTGCTCGTAGGCGCCGACGGCATCGCCCAGGACGCGCAGCATCGTGACGTCGCCCTCGGCCAGCGGACGCGCCCACCCGGGCAGGCGGACCTCCTCCGCCAGCCGGAGCATGTCGCCGCGCAGCCGCGCCTTGGGCGTGGACAGCATCCGGTCGATGCCGTCGGCCGCCGTCGCGCAGCCGGGCGCGGGCGTCAGGAAGTCCGGGGAGTACCCCCAGGGCGGCGCCAGCCGCAGGAACAGCCGCATCGACGGATGCAGCCGGGCCCGCGTGCGCCGCTTCCAGTCGCCGAACACCACCGCGCCGTCGCGCTTGCCGAGCAGGTGCGCGCTGAGCAGCGTCTCCCAGAGCGGGTCCGGCGCCGCCGCGACCCGCGTGTTCAGCAGGTCGTCGCGCGTGAAGTGGATACGCAGCATCTTCGCCCCCGAATGCGCGTGCGGCGCCAGCGTAGGCACCCGGACGGCCGCCGTGACGGCGGGTGACCTGATCCGGTCAAAGACCGGCCCGGCGCTGCCGCCGAACTGCGGGGATCGACCGTAGAAACCGGCCATGACCTGGTCTTTTAGGCCTCGGTCCGAACCGTGTCGCCCTCGCCCGCCGGCCGGGCCCAGGCTCCCCTCATCCGACGCCACAAGGAGGCGATCATGAGAGTGGTCCGGTTCCTGGCGGCGCCCGCGATGGGCGCGGCCCTGCTCACCGCGGCACCCGCCGCGCACGCCGCCGGCTGGGGCGAGGCCTGGTACCCCGGCCAGAACCCGTCGTGCGCTTCGAACCACCGGATCGGCGAGGACGGCACGCCCGGCGCGCCGACCTCGATCTACGACTACCACGGCGACTACTGGGGCTGGGCGGAGTGGCGCCAGGGCACCGCCGGCTCGTGCAACGGCTACCAGTGGGCGCGGCTGCACATCACCGAGGGCATCCCGCTGGTCCAGAGCTACCTGACCGTCCACCTCCACAAGAACGCGGGAGGCGGTCTGCCCGACACGCGGGCGAACCTGGGCGCCAACGGAACGATCAACGCCGGCACCTACGACAGCACGGTGCTGTCCGCGCCGAGCGACGAATACGTCCCCATCGCCGGGACGATCGACGGCACCCAGGCCAGTGTCTACGTGGACGACTCCCCCCGCTGGACCCCGAGCACCCTGTTCTTCGGGCAGGGCGGCCGGCCGGAGCCCTGGGTCGACTGACGCGGGACGCGGCCGGACACGCGTCGAGGCCGCGCCCCGGTGCGGGGCGCGGCCTCGTACGGCGTGCGGTCAGACGTGCGGCGTGCGGCCAGGCGCACGGCGTGCGTCAGACGTGCGGCGTGCGTCAGACGTGCGGCGTGCGGTCAGACGTTGAAGCCGAGGGCGCGGAGCTGGTCGCGGCCCTCGTCGGTGATCTTGTCCGGGCCCCACGGCGGCAGCCAGACCCAGTTGATCTTGACGTCCTTGACCAGGCCCTCCAGCGCGCTGTGCGCCTGGTCCTCGATCACGTCCGTGAGCGGGCAGGCGGCGCTGGTGAGCGTCATGTCCAGGGTGGCGACCTCGTCGGTCAGGTCGATCCCGTACACCAGGCCGAGGTCGACCACGTTGATGCCGAGCTCGGGGTCGACGACGTCCTTCAGCGCCTCGAGGATCTCCTCGTCGGGGACGGTGCCGGCCGCCGCGGTCGCGGGGGTCTCCTCCGGTGCGGTGTCGCTCATGATGCCTCTCCGAGTGCGCGGGCGGTCGCGTCCTTCCACGCCATCCAGGCGAGCAGGGCGCATTTGATCCTGGCGGGGTACTTCGACACCCCGGCGAAGGCGACGGCGTCCTCGAGGACGTCCTCATCCGGTTCGACGTCCTGGCCGCGCGACTGCATCAGCGCCAGGAACTCCTCGCCGACCGCCATCGCCTCCTTCACGGACTTGCCGATGATCAGGTCGGACATCACCGACGCGCTGGCCTGGCTGATCGAGCAGCCCATGGCGTCGTAGGAGACGTCCGCCACCGTGGCGTCCTGGCCGTCGCCGTCCAGATGGACGCGGAGCGTCACCTCGTCCCCGCAGGTCGGGTTGACGTGGTGCGCCTCGCCCTCGTACGGCTCCCGCAGCCCCTTGTGCAGGGGGTTGCGGTAGTGGTCCAGGATGACCTCCTGGTACATCGCCTCCAGCTGCATGGCGTCCTTTCCAAGCCTTTCTCGCTACAACCGGCCGCCGGCGCGGGCTGTTCCTGCGGCCGTCAGGAGACGGTGCCGAAGAACCTCTGCGCCTGCCGCACCCCGTCGGCGAGCGCGTCGATGTCCGACAGGGTGTTGTAGAGGTAGAACGTCGCGCGGGTGGTGGCCGGGATGCCGAAGCGGCGGCAGATCGGCCACGCGCAGTGGTGCCCGACGCGCACCTCGACGCCGAGGTCGTCCAGCACCTGGCCGACGTCGTGCGGGTGGATGTCCTCGACGGTGAACGACACGGCCCCGCCGCGCGCCTCGGTGGTGCCCGGGCCGATGATCCGGACGCCGGGGATCTCGCCGAGCCGCTCCAGCGAGTAGGCGACCAGCGCCTCCTCGTGGGCGTGCACCCGGTCCATGCCGATCTCGGCGAGGTAGTCGCAGGCCGCGCCGAGCCCGATCGCCTGCGCGGTCATCGGGACGCCGGCCTCGAACCGCTGCGGCGGCGGCATGAACGTGGTCGCCTCCATGTGCACGACCTCGATCATGGATCCGCCGGTGATGAACGGCGGCATCGCCTCCAGCAGCTCCGAGCGGCCCCACAGCACGCCGATGCCGGTCGGGCCGAGCATCTTGTGCCCGGAGAACGCCAGGAAGTCGGCGCCGAGGTCGGCGACGTCCACCGGCTGGTGCGGGACCGACTGCGCGCCGTCCAGCAGGACGAGCGCGCCGACGGCGTGCGCCCGCTCGGCGATCAGCCTGATCGGCGGGACCGTTCCGAGGACGTTCGACTGGTGCGTCAGCGCGACGATCTTGGTGCGCTCGTTGACCAGCTCGTCCAGGTCCGCCAGGTCGAGGCGGCCGTCGTCGGTGATGCCGAACCAGCGCAGCGTCGCGCCCGTCCGCTGGCAGAGCTGCTGCCACGGGACGAGGTTGGCGTGGTGCTCCATCTCCGACACGACGACCTCGTCGCCGGGGCCGACGCGGAACCGCTCGGCCTCGGGGCCCGCGGTGGCGGCGTTGCTCATCGCGTACGCCACGAGGTTGATGCCCTCGGTGGCGTTCTTGGTGAACACGATCTCGCCGGGCGTCGCGCCGATGAACCGGGCGATCGACGCGCGGGCGTTCTCGTACGCCTCGGTCGCCTCCTCTGCGAGCAGGTGCGCGCCGCGGTGCGGCGCCGCGTTGTGCCGCTCGTAGAACACGCGCTCGGCGTCCAGCACCCGCGTGGGCTTCTGCGACGTCGCGCCCGAGTCGAGGTACACCAGCGGACGCCCGCCGCGGACGGTGCGCTGCAGCAGCGGGAAGTCCTTCTTGAGCTCCTCGGGGAGCAGCGTCCCCTCGGACAGAAGCGTCATGCCGTCGCCTCCGCCTTCACGTACTTCTCGTAGCCCTCGTTCTCGAGCTGGTCGGCCAGCTCGGGGCCGCCCTCGGCGACGACGCGGCCGGCGGCGAACACGTGCACGAAGTCGGGCTTCACGTACCGCAGGATGCGCGTGTAGTGCGTGATCAGCAGGACGCCGGTCTCGCCGCCCGCGGAGAACCTGTTGACGCCCTCGGACACGACCTTCAGCGCGTCGACGTCCAGGCCGGAGTCGGTCTCGTCCAGCACGGCGACCTTCGGCTTGAGCATCTCCAGCTGGAGGATCTCGTGCCGCTTCTTCTCGCCGCCGGAGAAGCCCTCGTTCAGGCTGCGCTGCGCGAACGCCGGGTCGATGGACAGCTCGTCCATCGCCTGCTTCATCTCCTTGGAGAACTCGCGCAGCTTCGGCGCCTCGCCGCGCACCGCGGTGACCGCCGAGCGCAGGAAGTTCGACACCGACACCCCGGGGACCTCGACCGGGTACTGCATCGCCAGGAACAGCCCGGCGCGGGCGCGCTCGTCGACGGACATGCCGAGCACGTCCTCGCCGTCCAGCGTCACCGTGCCGGAGGTCACCTCGTACTTCGGGTGGCCGGCGACGGCGTAGGCGAGGGTGGACTTGCCGGAGCCGTTCGGCCCCATGAGCGCGTGGGTCTCGCCGGCCTTGACGGTCAGGTCGACCCCGCGCAGGATCTCCTTCGTCCCGTCGGACCCGTCGGCGACGGAGACGTGGAGGTCGCGGATCTCAAGCGTGGCCATGGTGGTTGTCGTTCCTCAATCGTCGGAGCCGAGCGAGACGTAGACGTCGCCGTCCTCGACCTTGACCTTGTAGGTGGCGACCGGCTGCGTGGCCGGCGGGTTGGTGGGCTTGCCGGTGCGCAGGTCGAAGCAGGACCCGTGCAGCCAGCACTCGATGGTGCCGTTGTAGATCTCGCCCTCGGACAGCGACACCTCGGCGTGCGAGCAGATGTCGTTGACGGCGTAGACCTCGCCGCCGGTGCGGGCCAGCGCGACCGGCGTGTCGCCGATCTCGACGCCGAGGGCCCCGTCCTCGGGGATCTCCTCCAGCGCGCACACCTTCACGAAGCTCATCGGCCCTCCGCGCGCACGTCCAGTTCGGCCTCGATCGCCTCGGCGACCTTCTCGCGCACCTCGGCGACCTCGATCCGCTCGACCAGCTGGCCGAGGAACCCGCGGACCACCATGCGGCGCGCCTCGTCGAAGGTGATGCCGCGCGCCTGCAGGTAGAACAGGTGCTCGTCGTCGAGCCGGCCGGACGCCGAGGCGTGCCCGGCGCCGGCGACCTCGCCGGTGAGGATCTCCAGGTTCGGCACCGAGTCGACCCGCGTCCCGTCGGTCAGGACGAGGTTGCGGTTCAGCTCGTAGGTGTCGGTGCCCTCCGCCTCCGCGCGGATGATCACGTCGCCGATCCAGACGGCGTGCGCGTCCTGGTCCTGCAGCGCGCCGCGGTAGTCGACGCGGCTGCGGCAGTTCGGCACGGCGTGGTCGACCAGCAGGCGGTGCTCCAGGTGCTGGCCGCCGTCGACGAAGTACACCCCGTACAGCTCGGCGTCGCCGCCGGGCCCGTCGTAGGCGACGGACGGGGAGATCCGCACGAGGTCGCCGCCGAGCGAGACGTTGTGCGAGACGAACCGGGCGTCGCGGCCCAGCCGCGCGTGCTGGTGCGAGACGTGCACGCTGTCGTCCGCCCAGTCCTGCAGGCTGATCACCGAGAGGCGGGCCCCGTCGCCGACGACGAACTCGACGTTGTCGGCGTAGGTCGCCGAGCCGCGGTGCGCGAGCACCACGGTGGCCTCGGCGAACGGCTCCAGGATCACGGTGGTGTGCCCGTAGGCGGCGGCCGAGGCGTCCTCGCCGCGCAGCCGGACGACGGTCGGCGCCGAGGCGACGACCTCCTTCGGCACGGTGACGACGGTCGCGTGCGTGAACGACGCCCACGCCTGCGCGCTGACCCGGTCGGCGGGCACATAGGCCTTGCCGAGCCGGGCGTCGTCGCGGCCGACGGTCTCGACGGTCACCTCGGGCGCCGCCTCGACCTCGGCGATGACCTTGCCGTTCGGCTCGGCGGTGCCGTTGTGCAGGCCGCGGAGGCGGCGCAGCGGGGTGAACCGCCACTCCTCCTCGCGGCCGGTGGGGACGTCGAAGTCGCCCACCTCGTACGAAGCCTTCTCGTGCAGGGTCGAGAGCGGCTTGCCGGTCTCCAGCCCCATCAGCCGACGGCCCCTTCCATCTGCAGCTCGATGAGCCGGTTCAGCTCGAGCGCGTACTCCATGGGCAGCTCGCGCGCGATGGGCTCGACGAACCCGCGCACGATCATCGCCATGGCCTCGTCCTCGGTCATGCCGCGGCTCATGAGGTAGAACAGCTGGTCCTCCGACACCTTGGAGACGGTGGCCTCGTGGCCCATCTCCACGTCGTCCTCGCGGACGTCGACGTACGGGTAGGTGTCGGACCGGCTGATCTGGTCGACCAGCAGCGCGTCGCACTTGACGGTGGACTTGCTGTGCTCGGCGCCCTCCTGGATCTGCACCAGGCCCCGGTAGGAGGTGCGGCCGCCGCCGCGCGCCACCGACTTGGAGACGATGCTGCTGGAGGTGTTCGGCGCGGCGTGCACCATCTTGGCGCCGGCGTCCTGGTGCTGGTCCTCGCCGGCGAACGCGATCGACAGGGTCTCGCCCTTGGCGTGCTCGCCGAGCAGGTAGATCGCCGGGTACTTCATGGTGACCTTGGAGCCGATGTTGCCGTCGACCCACTCCATGGTGGCGCCCTCGTAGGCGACGGCGCGCTTGGTCACCAGGTTGTAGACGTTGTTCGACCAGTTCTGGATGGTCGTGTAGCGGACGCGGGCGTCCTTCTTCACGACGATCTCGACGACGGCGGAGTGCAGCGAGTCCGACTTGTAGATCGGCGCGGTGCAGCCCTCGACGTAGTGGACGTAGGAGCCCTCGTCGGCGATGATCAGCGTCCGCTCGAACTGGCCCATGTTCTCGGTGTTGATCCGGAAGTAGGCCTGCAGCGGGATCTCGACGTGGACGCCCGGCGGGACGTAGATGAACGAGCCGCCCGACCACACGGCGGTGTTGAGCGCGGCGAACTTGTTGTCGCCGACCGGGATCACGGAGCCGAAGTACTCCTGGAAGATCTCCGGGTGCTCGCGCAGGCCGGTGTCGGTGTCGACGAAGATGACGCCCTTCTCCTCAAGGTCCTCGCGGATCTTGTGGTAGACGACCTCCGACTCGTACTGGGCGGCGACGCCGGCGATGAGGCGCTGCTTCTCCGCCTCGGGGATGCCGAGCTTGTCGTAGGTGTTCTTGATGTCCTCGGGGAGCTCCTCCCAGGACGCCGCCTGCTTCTCCGTCGAGCGGACGAAGTACTTGATGTTCTCGAAGTCGATCGCCGACAGGTCCGAACCCCAGGTGGGCATCGGCTTCTTGTCGAAGAGCCGGAGTCCCTTGAGGCGCAGGTCGAGCATCCAGTCCGGCTCGCCCTTCTTGGCCGAGATGTCGCGGACGACGTCCTCGTTCAGGCCGCGCCGCGCGGAGGCGCCGGCCTCGTCGGAGTCGGCCCAGCCGAACTTGTACCTGTCGAGCCCCTCCAGCTCGGGGTGGGCTGTAGTCATAGGGACGTCCTCCCGGACTCCTCGTCACTGGTGTGTGTTCTTTCGGGGGACCGCTCCCCCGCGTCCCCGCCAGGGGTGACGCTCGCTCCGGGATCCTCCGCCTGCCCCGTCCCGCACAGGGAGCGGGAGCTGACGTGGGTGGTGCAGATCCCGTCGCCGTGGGCGATCGTGGCCAGCCGCTGGACGGGGGTGCCCAGCAGGCGGCTGAACGCCTCGGTCTCGGCCTCGCACAGCTGCGGGAACTCGGCCGCGACGTGCGCGACCGGGCAGTGGTGCTGGCACAGCTGCTCGCCGCCGCCCGGCTGGGGCGCCTTGCCCGCGGCGGCGGCGTAGCCGTCGCCGGAGAGCGCCTCGGCGAGCGTGCGGACCCGCTGCTGCGGCGGCGCGTCCTGCACGACGGGCCGGTAGCGCCGTTCGAGGTCGGCGATCTGCCGGCGGGCGAACTCGGCGACCGCGTGGTCGCCGGCCGTCTCGGCCAGGAACCGCAGCGCGCTGCTCGCCAGGTCGTCGTAGGCGTGCACGAACGCGCTGCGCCCGGACTCGGTGATCGCGAACCACTTGGCGGGACGGCCGCGGCCGCGGCGGGTCTGCGGCGTCCGTGCCTTGCGGATCTCGATCATGCCCTCGGCCAGCAGCGCGTCCAGGTGCCGCCGGATCGCGGCGGGCGTGAGGCCCATCCGCTCGCCGAGCGTGGACGCCGTGACCGGGCCGTGCTCGAGGATCAGCCGCGCCACCCGGGCGCGGGTGTCGCGCTCGGTGTGGGAGGCGGCCGACGGCACGCCGGAAGGGCGCACGGGTGCGCTCTCCGGGGTCGCCTGATCCTCGCTCACGTTTTTCACAACATCAGTGTGCCGTAATTGCTTCCCGCGAAACACCGGAACGGGAATGTCCTCGCTCACGCAGGTTAGCCTTACCTAACCTTGACCTTCTCGCTAGGCGAAAGCGCCCGCGGCCCCGCGCGGGAGGACGAGCACCGGGCACGGCGCGGCCCGGACGATCTTGCCGGAGCCCTCGCCGAGGAAGACCTTGCGCAGCGGCCCGTCATGGCTGGACGGGCAGGCCAGCAGCTCACCCGGAAGCATATCGACGGCGGCGAGCGCCTTGGTGATGCCCGTCCCGGCGACCGCCTCCGTCCGGACCGCGATCCCGTCGCCCGCGGCGTCGCCGAGCCGCGCGGCGGCGTCGGCGAGGTCCCGCTCGGCCTGGGCCACCTGCCGCGCCATGACGTCGTCGGCGTTGCGGAACCGGGCCGCCAGCCCCGGCGGCCGGAGCACGAGGGTCACCAGCCGCATCGGCAGCGCCAGCGTCCGGGCGGTGCGCACCGCCGCCTCCACCGGGCCGTCCGCGTCCGGCCGCCGCCAGTACGCCACCGTGAGCCGCTCGAACTGGTCGGGGGCGCAGGCGGCGTAGCCGCGCGGCGCCAGCAGCACCGGCACCGGCGAGCCGTGCAGCAGCTGGTCCGCGGTACTGCCGATGACGACGCGCCCGCGGCGGCCGCGCGGCGCCGAGCCGATCACGATCAGGTCCGCGCCGGTCGCCGCGGCCACCTCGGCCAGCCCGCGCCCGCTGCCCCGGTGCGCGTGCACCCGCAGGTCCGTGCGCGACCGCGGGACGTTCAGCTCCGCGAGCCGCCCGGCCGCCCGCTCCAGCGCGTCGTGCGCCCTGTCCTTCAGGTAGCCGACCCATTCGGCGTCGACCGAGCCCGGCCCGCGCGCCGGCCAGGCCGGCGGGTGCACGTTCGCCACCGTCAGCCGCACGTCCGCGACCGCGCGCGGCGCCGTCACGCCGCGCAGGACCAGCGCTGCGAGCGCCAGCGCGTCGCCGCCCCGCTCGTCCGGCGAGTAGCCGGCGAGGATCCGCAGTGCGGGCGCGTCCGGCCCGTTCGCCCCGCTCATCGCGGCTCCTTCCCGGGAACGCCGGACGTCTCGGCCGCCAGCCGCGAGTGGCGGCGCCCGTAGAGGAAGTAGGCGACCAGCCCGGCCAGCGTCCACAGGGCGAACACGATCCAGGTCACGCTGCCGAGGCCGACCATCAGGTACACGCAGAGCGCGACGCCGATCAGCGGCGTCAGCGGATACAGCGGCGTGCGGAAACTGCGCGGCAGGTCCGGCCGCGTCCGGCGCAGCACGATCACGCCCACGCTGACCAGCGCGAACGCGAACAGGGTGCCGATGCTGGTGGCGTCCACCAGGCGGCCCAGCGGCACCGCGGCGGCGAGGATCCCGATGAACGCCGCGACGATCACGGTGTTGGCCACCGGCACCGCACGGCCCGGGCTGACCCGCTGGAACACGTGCGGGACCAGGCCGTCCCGCGACATCGCGAACAGGATGCGGGTCTGCCCGTACATGACGGTGAGGACGACGCTGGCGATGGCGACCACCGCGCCGAGGGACAGGATCATCGACGGCCAGGCCCGGCCGGTCGCCCGGTCCAGGACCAGGGCCAGCGACGCCTCCGAGCCGCTCAGCGAGAACCGGGTCCAGTGCATGGCGCCGACCGCGGCCAGCCCGACCAGCACGTACACCGCCGTCACGATCGCCAGCGACAGGACGATCGCGAGGGGCAGGTCCCGGCGCGGGTTCCGGGCCTCCTCGCCGGCGGTCGACGCGGCGTCGAAGCCGATGTAGGAGAAGAACACCTTGGAACCGGCGGCGCTGATGCCCGCCCACCCCATCGGCGCGAACGGGGTCAGGTTGCCGGAATGGAACGCGGTGAAGGCGACCGCGCAGAAGAACAGCAGCACCGCGATCTTCAGGAACACCATGACCGTGTTGGCCCGGGCGCTCTCGGACGTGCCGCGGAGCAGCAGCAGCGCCGCGATCACCACGACGACCACGGCCGGGAGGTTCACCAGCCCGCCGTCCCCCGGCGGGTTGCTGATCGCGGCGGGCATCGTGCCGACGCCCGCCTTGTCGAAGAACTCGTTGAGGTAGGAGCCCCAGCCGACCGCGACGGCCGACACCGAGACCGCGTACTCCAGCAGCAGGCACCACCCGCACACCCACGCCACCAGCTCCCCGAGCGTCGCGTAGGCGTAGGAGTAGGACGAGCCGGACACCGGGATCGTCCCGGCCAGCTCGGCGTAGGACAGCGCGGAGAACAGCGCCGTCACCGCGGCGAGCACGAACGCCAGCACCACCGCCGGGCCCGCCTTCGGCACCGCCTCGCCCAGCACGACGAAGATCCCCGTACCGAGGGTCGCGCCGACGCTGAACAGGGTCAGCTGCAGCAGGCTCATCGAGCGCCGCAGCTCGCCGCCCTCGCCGTGCCCGCCCTCGGCGACGATCCGGTCGACCGGCTTGGTCCGCATCAGCGACCGCGCGAACGACTCCCGGCCCGTCCCGGCGGTCACCGGACGCTCCGGGGCCCGCCCGGCGGACAGGACGGCGCGGTCACAGGGTGCTCTCCAGCGGCCAGGTCGCGTTCGGCGTCACGATCGTGCCCGCCTTGCCCGCGAGGATGTCGACGCAGTCGTCCAGCAGCCCGATCGCGGCCATGTCGCCGGTGCGCTCCACGAACCCGGTGACCGCGGCGACCTTCGGCCCCATCGACCCGTCCGGGAACCTCTCGCCGCGCAGCTCGAACGGCGTGGTGTGGGCGATCGCCTCCTGCCGGTCCGTGCCGTAGTGCCGCATGACGTTCGGGACGTCGGTGAGGATCAGCAGCGCGTCCGCGTCCAGCGTCTCGGCCAGCACCGACGCGGTGAGGTCCTTGTCGATCACCGCCTCGACGCCCTCCAGCCGGCCGACGTCGTTGCGGAACACCGGGATCCCGCCGCCGCCCGCGCACACCACGACCGTCCCGGCCCGCACCAGCTCCCGGATCAGCCGGATCTCGATGACCCGCTGCGGCTTCGGCGACGGCACCACGCGGCGCCAGCGCTCCCCGTCCCGGCGGATCGTCCAGGCGTACCGCTCGGCCAGCCGCTCCGCCTCCTCGCGGTCGTACACCTGGCCGACGAACTTGGTGGGGTTCTGGAACGCCGGGTCCACCGCGGACACCAGCGTCTGGTTGACCATCGCCATCACCTGGCGGCCGGGCAGCGCGTTCTGCAGCGCCTGCAGCAGCCAGTACCCGATCATCCCCTGGGTCTCGGCGCCGATGGTGTCCAACGGGTAGGGCCGGGTCAGCCGGCCATCGTTCTGGCTCTCCAGCGCCAGCACCCCGACCTGGGGGCCGTTGCCGTGCGTGATGATCAGCTCGTGCTGCTCGGCGAGCGGCGCGAGCGCCCGGACGGCCCGGTCCACGTTGCCCCGCTGGAGCCCGGCGTCCGGCGTCTCCCCGCGCTTGACCAGCGCGTTCCCGCCGAGCGCGACGACGACGCGCATGTCCCCCCTCCCCCGCGGCCCGGGCCCGGCCCACGCGCTCAGCCGAGCGTCGCGACCAGCACGGCCTTGATCGTGTGCATCCGGTTCTCGGCCTCGTCGAACACGATCGAGGCGTCCGACTCGAACACCTCGCCGGTGACCTCCAGCGCGTCCAGGCCCGTCCGCCGGTAGACCTCCTCGCCGACCGCGGTCTCACGGTCGTGGAAGGCGGGCAGGCAGTGCATGAACTTCGCGCCCGGGTTGCCGGTCGCGCGCATCACCTCGGCGTTCACCTGGTACGGCTGGAGCAGCGCGATGCGCTCGTCCCAGACGTCCGCGGGCTCGCCCATCGACACCCACACGTCGGTGAGGACGAAGTCGGCGCCGCGCACGCCCTGCGCCACGTCCTCGGTGATGGTGATCTCGGCGCCGGTGCCGGCCGCTACCGCGTTGGCGGGCTTGACGACCGTCTCCTCGTCCGGCCACAGCGCCCTCGGCGCGACGATCCGGACGTCCATGCCGAGCAGCGCCCCCGCCGCCACGTACGAACGGCCCATGTTGTTGTGGGCGTCACCCAGGTAGGCGTATGTGACGTCGTGCAGCGGCTTGTCGCTGTGCTCGCGCATGGTGAGCATGTCGGCGAGCATCTGCGTCGGATGCCATTCGTCGGTCAGGCCGTTCCACACCGGGACGCCCGCGTGCTCGGCCAGCTCCTCCACGTGCCGCTGCAGCGAGCCCCGGTACTCGATGCCGTCGAACATCCGCCCCAGCACGCGGGCGGTGTCCTTCATCGACTCCTTGTGGCCGATCTGGGAGCCGGCCGTGTCCAGGTAGGTCGTGTGCGCGCCCTGGTCGTGCGCGGCGACCTCGAACGCGCAGCGCGTCCGGGTGGAGGTCTTCTCGAAGATCAGCGCGATGTTGCGGCCCTCCAGGCGGCGCCGCTCCGTCCCGCTGTACTTGGCGGCCTTCAGCTCGGCGGCCAGGCCGATCAGGAACGCGAACTCCTTCGGGGCGAGGTCCAGCTCGCGGACGAGGCTGCGTCCGCGCAGGTTGTAGGCCATCGGTCCCCGGTCTCCCCGTTCGGCATGCCGTCAGGCCACCGGCCCGCCCCCGGTGACAGGCCGAGAGCTTCCCCCGCCCCGGCGGGCGAAACCAGGCCCACCGCGCGGCGCCGCGCCTTGCTCGGCCCCTTTACCCGGCCTTCACCCGGCGCACCGGCGGCACCCCGCGCGGAGCCCCCGGGCGGCGGACCTAAACTCATTGCCATGACAACCCCCGGAGACGGCGCCGTCGAGCTGGACGGGCTCGTCAAGCGCTATGGCACGGCGACGGCCGTGGACGGCCTGTCGTTCAGCGCCGCCCGGGGCGCCGTCACCGCGCTGCTCGGCCCGAACGGCGCGGGCAAGACCACCACGATCGAGATCTGCGAGGGGTTCCGCCGCGCCGACGCGGGCACCGTCCGGGTCCTCGGCCTGGACCCGGTCGCCGACGCGCGGGCGCTCAAGCCCCGCGTGGGGGTGATGCCGCAGTCGGGCGGCGTGCCGGGCACCGCGAAGGCCGCCGAGTTCCTGCGGCTCGTCGCCTCGTTCCACGCCACGCCCCTCGACCCGGCGGCGCTGCTGGCGCGGCTCGGCCTGACCGAGCACGCCCGCACCCCGTTCCGCCGGATGTCGGGCGGGCAGCAGCAGCGGCTGTCGCTGGCGGTCGCCGTGGTCGGACGGCCCGAGCTCGTGTTCCTCGACGAGCCGTCCACCGGCCTCGACCCGCAGGCGCGGCACGCCACCTGGGAGCTGATCGAGGAGCTGCGCGCGGCCGGCGTCTCCGTGGTGCTCACCACGCACAACATGGAGGAGGCCGAGCGGCTCGCCGACCAGGTCGTGATCGTCGACCACGGCAAGGTCGTGGCCGAGGGCAGCCCGCAGGAGCTGACCGGCGCCGAGCGGCAGCTGCGCTTCCGCGCCCGGCCCGGCCTCGGCCTGGAGGAGCTGCTGTCGGCGCTGCCCGCCGGGAGCGCCGCGAAGGAGTCGCCCGCCGGGCACTACCTGATCGAGGCCGACGTCAGCCCGGAACTGCTCGCCACCGTCACCGCCTGGTGCGCCTCGCACGGCGTGATGACCGAGGACCTGCGGATCGAGCGCCGCACGCTGGAGGACGTCTTCCTCGAACTGACCGGACGGGAGCTGCGCTCATGACCACGATACCGGCGGCGACGCCCGCGGCGGCGCGGCCCGCGCTGGACCTGTCGCCCGCGCCGGGCGCCGTCCCGCTGCCGCGGATGATCCTCTCCCAGGCCGGCTACGAGTTCCGGGCCGTGGTGCGCAACGGCGAGCAGCTGCTGCTCACCCTGATCATCCCGGTGGTGCTGCTGACGCTGTTCAGCGCCACCTCGCTGCTGGACCTCGGCTCCGGCCGCCGCGTCGACTTCCTCGCGCCCGGCATCCTCGCGCTCGCCGTGATGTCCACCGCGTTCACCGGGCAGGCGATCGGCACCGGGTTCGAGCGCCGCTACGGCGTGCTCAAGCGGCTCGGCGCCACGCCGCTGCCGCGCGGCGGCCTCATCGCCGCCAAGACGCTGTCGGTGGTCGCCGTCGAGATCCTGCAGGCGGTCGTGGTGTGCGCGGTCGCGCTGGCGCTCGGCTGGCACCCGCACGGCGACCCCGTCTCCGTGATCGTCCTGCTGCTGCTCGGGACGGCCGCGTTCAGCGGGTTCGGGCTTCTGATGGCCGGGACGCTGCGCGCCGAGGCCACCCTCGCCGCCGCGAACCTCGTCTACATCCTGCTGCTGGCCGTCGGCGGCGTGGTGTTCCCCCTCGACAAGTTCCCCGGCGCCGTCCGGGACGTGCTGGAGCTGCTGCCGATCTCGGCGCTCGCCGACGGGCTGCGGCAGGTGCTGCAGCACGGCGCGGCGTTCCCGGGCAAGCCGCTGCTGGTCCTCGCGGTGTGGGCGGCCGCCGGCCTCGCCCTCGCCGCCCGCTTCTTCCGCTGGGAGTGATCGTTGGCACTCGCTGAGGCCCCCGGGTCCTACGGAGCGGCGGGCCGGGCGGCCCGCCGCGCCCGCACGCTGTCGCTCGGCTCGGTGCCGCCGCCCGCCATGATCCTGCTCGGCATCGTGTCCGTGCAGGTCGGCGCCGGCCTGGCCAAGCACCTGTTCGAGCGGCTGCCGCCGACGTCGGTGGTGTCGATCCGGCTGCTGGCGTCGGCGCTCGTGCTGGGCTTCCTCGCCCGCAAGGGGCTGCGGACGATCCTGCGCGACCACTCCTGGAGCAGCCTGGCCGTCGTCGCGGGCTACGGGGTCGCGCTCGCGGGGATGAACTTCGCGTTCTACCAGGCCCTGTCGCGGATCCCGCTCGGCGTGGCGGTGACCATCGAGTTCCTCGGGCCGCTGTCGGTCGCGATCGTCGGCTCGCGCCGCCCCCGGGACCTGCTGTGGGTCGCGCTGGCGGGCGCCGGCGTGGTCATGCTCGCCCGGGGCGGCGGCGACGTGAACCTCGCCGGGATCGTGTTCGCGCTGGTCGCCGCGATCGGCTGGGCCTGCTACATCCTGCTGACGGCCGCCACCGGACGGCGGATCCCCGGCACCACCGGCCTCGCCCTCGCCAGCATCATCGGCACGCTCGTCATGCTGCCGGGCGGCCTCGCGGCCGGCGGCGGCGCCGTGTTCGACCCCGCGCTGCTGCTGATCGGGCTCGGGGTCGGGCTGCTGTCGTCGGTGATCCCGTACTCGCTGGAGCTGGAGGCGCTGCGGCGGGTGCCCGCCCGGGTGTTCGGCATCCTCATGAGCCTGGAGCCCGCCGTCGCCGCGCTGGTCGGGGTGGTCGTCCTCGGCGAGATCCTCACCGGACGGCAGTGGGTCGCGATCGGCTGCGTCATCGTCGCGTGCGCGGGCGCCACGCGGAGCCAGAAGGAGCCGCCGGAGGCCCCCGAGGCCTGACCCTCCCGCCGCTCGGGACCGTCCGGGGGAATCGGCTCCGCGGCGACGGGGCATGGGGTGGGGCGAGCATGGCAGGATCGATGGAAGGATCACTGCAGGAGCACCCGAGCAGCACCACCCCAGCAGAGAGGAGCCGCCGTGACCGGCCGGACCGATGACCAGGGACTGCCGCCGGAGTTCTTCGAGGCGGGACCGGCGTCGTTCGTCGACTTCCTGCGCCTGCACTCCCCCGACCTCCTGCCCGTCAACCGGGTCCCGGACGCCGGGACCGTCCCGGAGCTGCCGCACGGCACCACCGTGCTGGCGCTGACGATCCCGGGCGGGGTCATGATGGCCGGGGACCGCCGCGCCACCCAGGGCAACCGGATCGCCTACCGGGAGCTGGACAAGGTCCAGCGGGCCGACGAGTACTCCGCGGTGGCGTTCGCCGGGACGGTCGGGCTCGCGCTGGAGATGGTCCGGCTGTTCCAGGTGGAGCTGGAGCACTACGAGAAGATGGAGACGGTCCCGCTGTCGCTGCCGGGCAAGGCCCGCCGGCTCGGCGCCGTCATCCAGGCCAACCTCGCCCAGGCCATGCAGGGGCTCGCGGTCGTCCCGCTGTTCGCCGGGTACGACCCCGACACCGACGACGCCCGCATCTACACCTACGACATCACCGGCGCCCCGCAGCTCGCCCGCGACTACCACGCCGACGGCTCCGGCTCCCCCTACGCGCTCGGCGCGCTGAAGAAGCTGTACCGGCCCGACCTGTCGGTCGAGGACGCCGCGACGGTGTGCGTCCAGGCCCTGTACGACGCGGCCGACGACGACACGGCCACCGGCGGGCCCGACCTCTCCCGGCGCATCTACCCGACGATCGCGGCCGTCACCGCGGACGGCTACCGGCAGCTGCCCGAGGAGCAGGTCTCCGCGATCGCCGCCGAGGTGCTGGAGGGCCGGATGCGCGACCCGAACGGCCCGGTCGCGCCGCTACGCTGACCCGCTCTCGCGCGGCGGCCGCCACGCAGGGTCACCGGGCCGGCTCCGCTCGGTGACCCCGCCGGCTCCGGGAACGTCGTACCCGGCTCCTAGACTCGGCCGTATGGCACGCGCGAACGACGAGGCCGCAGCCCTCATCCAGGAACTGGCCGACCTCCTCTCCATCACCGGCGGCGACGCCTTCAAGATCCGGGCGTACGAGAAGGCCGCGCGGGCGATCGCGGGCCATCCCGACGACATCTCCGGGCTCGACCTGGCCGGGCTCCGCAAGATCCCGACGGTCGGCGAGGCGATCGCCAAGAAGGTCCTCGACTACACCACCACCGGCACCATCCGGCAGGTCGAGGAGCTGCGCACGCAGATCCCCGCGGGCGTCCGCGCGCTCACCGCGATCCCGACGCTCGGCCCGAAGAAGGCCCTGGCCGTCTACGAGGAGCTCGGCATCTCGTCGGTGGACGAGCTGGCCGAGGCGATCAAGGAGGGCCGGCTGCGCGGCCTGAAGGGCTTCGGCGCCAAGACCGAGGACAACATCCTGCGCGGCATCGAGCTGATGCGCAGCTCCGGCGAGCGCGTCCTCCTGGACGCCGCCGCGGGCGTCGCCGACGAGATCGTCGCGGCGCTGTCGGCGCTCCCGCAGGTCGAGCGGTGCATGCACGCGGGGTCGCTGCGCCGGATGCGCGAGACGATCGGCGACGTCGACGTGCTCGCCGCGTCCACCGACCCGCACCCGATCATGGAGGCGTTCGCCGCGCTGCCGCTCGTCGCCGAGGTGATCGTCGGCGGCGACAAGAAGACGTCGATCCGCACCGACCGGGGGCTCCAGGTCGACCTGCGCGTCGTCCCGCCGGAGTCGTGGGGCGCGGCGCTGCAGTACTTCACCGGCTCGCAGGCGCACAACATCCGCACCCGCGAGATCGCGGTGAAGGCGGGGCTGAAGCTGTCGGAGTACGGGCTGTTCGACGCCGACTCCGGCGACCTGATCGTGTCCAGCACCGAGGAGGAGGTCTACGAGCGGCTCGGCCTGCCGTGGATCCATCCCGCCCTGCGCGAGGACACCGGGGAGATCGAGGCGGCGCTGAAGGACGAGCTGCCCCGCCTGGTCACCGTCGAGGACCTGCGCGGCGACCTGCACAGCCACACCGACCTCACCGACGGCATCGCCTCCCTGGAGGACATGGTCGCCGCCGCCGCGGACCGCGGCCTGGAGTACTACGCGATCACCGACCACGCGCCGAACCTGTTCATGCAGCGGATGACGGACGAGAAGATGCTCGCCCAGCGCGAGCAGGTCCGGAAGCTGCAGAAGAAGTACCCGGGCCTGGTCCTGCTGCACGGCACCGAGCTGAACATCGACCCCGACGGCGAGGTCGACTGGGACGCCGGTTTCCTGGAGGGGTTCGACGTGTGCGTGGCGTCCGTCCACTCGCACTTCACGCAGGACGAGGCGGCCATGACGCGGCGGCTCGTCCGCGCGTGCGAGAACCCGAACGTCCACGTGATCGGGCACCCGACGGCGCGGAGCATCGGCCGCCGCCCGCCGGTGGACGCCGACTGGGACGAGGTGTTCCGCGCCGCCGCCCGTACCGGCACGGCGATGGAGATCGACTCGTTCCCCGACCGGCTCGACCTGCCCGCCGACCTGATCCGCCGCGCCAAGCGGTTCGGGGTGCGGTTCTCCGTCGACACCGACGCGCACTCGCTCGGGCACCACCGCAACATCCGCTACGGGATCGGCACCGCGCAGCGGGGCTGGCTCACGCCCGACGACGTCATCAACACCTGGCCGCTGGAGCGCCTGCGCGCCTTCCTCCGCAAGGACGGCGCGCGGTGAGCGGCACGCGGTGAACGGCGGGGGTGAGCGGCGGGTGGTGAGCGGCGGGCGGGCTCAGGCGGGCTGAGCGGCCTCGGCGGGACGCGCGGCCACCGTGCGCGGCCGCGCGTCCGGCATCGGGCCGCGGTCGCGAAGCGCGAAGAACAGCCGGAAAGCCGCGATCCACATCAGCACCGCGCCGAGCATGTGCAGCAGCACCAGCCCGGCCGGGACGCCGAGGAAGTACTGCGCGTAGCCGACGGCGCCCTGCGCGACGATCAGCGCGATCAGCTCCAGCGCCCGGCGCTTGGCCGCGGCGGGGCCGCCGGTGCGGTACAGCGCGATGGTGACCGCGATCGTGAAGGCGATGGTGACCCAGGCCAGCTCGCCGTGGATGCGCGCCACGTCCTCGATGTTGAAGCCGTAGCGGCGCGACGAGGCGTCGCCGGCGTGCGGGCCGGTGCCCGTGACGACGGTGCCCGCGACGAGCACGGCCGCCGCGGCGACCAGCAGCAGCCCGCCGAGGCGGCGCGTCCAGGGGCCGGCGAGCGGCCGGGCGGGGGCGTCGCCCTCGCCCGCGCGCACCCACAGCGCCACGCAGAACACCAGGAGCGCGGGAGAGACGAGGAAGTGCGCCGACACCGCGGCCGGGTTCAGGTCGGTGAGCACGACGATGCCGCCGATGACGGCCTGCGCGACGACGCTCATCGGCTGGGCGAGCGACCACCAGACCAGGTCGCGGCGGCGCGGGACGAGGCGCAGCGCGGCGACGAACACCAGCACGCCGATCGCCAGCACCACGAAGGTGATCAGCCGGTTGCCGAACTCGACCGCCATGTTGAACGCGTGGTGGTCGGCGTTGTGGGTGGGGACGAGGCTGTCGCCCGAGCAGCGCGGCCATTCGGGGCAGCCGAGCCCCGACTCGGTCAGCCGGACGAGGCCGCCGCTGACGACGATCACCACGTTGCCGATGACGCCGAGCAGCGCGAGCAGCCGCACCGACCCCGGGGTGGGGTGCCACACGGCGTCCCAGGCACGGATCAGCGGGTTCGTCGACGACTTTCGCTCAGCCACGCGTCAATCGTATGGCCGCCCTCCCGTGCCCCCGACGCACCCCCCGGTTACCGCGCGTACGGGCCGGGCGGGGGCGGCGGCAGGAAGCCGGACGGCCCCTGCGGCGCCCAGGGCGGCGCCCCGGACGCGGGCCCGCCGGGACGCGGCGGGGTGCGCAGGAACGCCTGCCGGGCCAGCGACATCAGCTCCAGCAGCGAGTCGCGGCGGGCGGTGAACCAGTGCGGCTCGGCGTTGCCGCGGTCGGCGCGCTTGTGCAGCAGCGCGAGCTCGGTGGCGGCGAGCTGGTAGTCGACCATCGCGCGGGCGGCGGGCGGGCCGCCGACGGACCTGGCCCACCGGCGCGCGGCCCGCCGCGACGGGATGGACCGCAGCATCCGCACGTCCTGCGGGGTGACGAGGCCGGTTCCGGCGTACATCGGCAGGTACGCCTCGATGCGCCGGACGGTGTGCCGCCGCTCGACAGAGACGATGACGATCAGCGTGACCAGGACGCCGAAGTCGAGGAGGTACACGATGCCGAGGCCGCCGAGCCCGAAGGTCGTGGCGCCGTTCCAGAGGCCGTGCAGGAGCATCGCGCCGAGCAGCCCGAGGACGGGCGCGACGAGCTGGCCGCGCCGGTGGGTGGCGGCGTAGGCGACGCCGAGGCCGGTCATCGAGGTGAACAGCGGATGGCTGAGCGGCGCGATCAGGCCGCGCAGGATGAACACGGTCTGCAGCTGCTGGGCGCCGCCGTCCTCGAACGCCCGCATGTAGTAGGTGATGTTCTCCATCATCGCGAAGCCGAGGCCGACCATGGCGGCGTAGATGATCCCGTCGGCGAAGCCGTCGATCTCGTTGCGGCGGAACCACAGCATGCCGAACAGCACGGCGCCCTTCAGCGACTCCTCGATGACGGGGGCGCCGAAGGTGGCGCTGACGAAGTGACCCTTGGTCTCGCCGAAGATCGGGACGGTGACGTACAGCAGGCCGAGGGTGTTGAGCACCAGCGCGCCGAGGACGGCGACGCCCGCGCCCCACATGAACGCGAAGATCAGGGCGCGCGGCGGCTCGGGCTCCAGCCGGTCCAGGGTGAGGGCGAGCGCCACCAGCGCCGGGATCGGCAGGATCGCCAGGACGACGCCGACCCAGAAGCCGGCGCCGCCGGACAGCACGTCGGCGGCGAGCGCGAGCACCACGCACAGCGACGAGACGGTCAGCCCGACGATCAGGCCGACCGGGGGCCGGCCGGGGATCCGGCCTTCGAGCACGGCCTTGGGGTCCACACGCGCCATGACGTGAGCGTAACGGGTCGGCGCAGGTCCCCGAGGGGGCCCGGCGCGCCGCCGGGCCGCCGCGCGGGGCTCAGTGCAGCAGCGGGTCGACGGCGACGGCGGTGAACAGCAGCGCCAGGTACACGTTCGACAGGTGGAAGAACCGCATCGGCCGCAGGTGGACGCCGGTCACGCCGGCGCGGACGGCCTTGAGCAGCCGGTGCCCCTCGCCGAGGAAGACCAGGCCGAGGACCACCGCGACGGCCCCGTACACCGGGCCCATCCCGGCCACGGGCCACAGCGCGAGCGAGCACGCGACGGTGGCGTAGCTGTAGATCAGGCTCTCGGTGATGACGCGGCGCTCGGTCGCGACGACCGGCAGCATCGGCACCTTGGCGACCGCGTAGTCCTCGCGGTAGCGCATGGCGAGCGTCCAGGTGTGCGGAGGCGTCCACAGGAACACGACGCCGAACAGCACGAACGGGGTCCAGGCCAGGCCGTTGGTGATCGCCGTCCAGCCGATCAGCACCGGCATGCAGCCGGCGATGCCGCCCCACACGACGTTCTGCGACGTCCGGCGCTTGAGCAGCAGCGAGTAGACGAAGACGTAGAACAGGATCGCGAACAGCGACCCGGCCGCCGACAGCGGGTTGACGGTGAAGAAGAACCCGGCCGTGGACACCAGCGCGAGCGTGATCCCGAACACCAGGGCGCGGGCCGGGGTGACCTGCGCGCGGGCCAGCGGGCGGCGCCGGGTGCGGCGCATCTTGACGTCGATGTCGCGGTCGATGTAGCAGTTGATCGCGTTCGCGGCGCCGGCCGACATGGCCCCGAAGGAGAAGGTCAGCAGCACCGTCGACAGCGGCGGCACGCCGCGCTGGGCGAGGAACATCACCGGGATCGTGGTGATCAAGAGCAGCTCGATCACGCGCGGCTTGGTGAGCGCCACGTAGGCGCGCACGCTGGCGCCGATCGACCGGCGGGCGGTCTCGGCCACCGGCTCCGGCGCGGCGGGCGCCCCCGGCGCACGCCCGTCGAGCGGTCCCGGCTCCTCGAGCTCGACCCCGCGCTTGTTACTGAGCACCGTCACAATCGGGTCCACGTCCAACTAGGCATGAAGAAATCGCGTACCACCTCGGCGGCGCCCCCGCGATCCGGGCCGGCCTCGGTCGAGTGCAACTTCGGCTTGGTGATCCTGCTGTCTCGGCCGCCGTCGTCGGCCGCGCCATCACTGTAGTCCGACCCCTGCCGGGGGCGTGCACCGGGGCACCGGACGCGCCGGTCCCCCGCCGGAGGAGCCCATTCTCCGGGCCGTCCCCCGGGCGGCGGGGCGGAAACCCGTTCCCCCCTCGGTATCACCCGTGCGGGGGGGTTAGCCCGCGAACCGATCGGGCAAGGGTGCAGGGAAGCGGCGCGGACCTCGTGCGGGCGGCGGCGCCGTTTCGGCGTGTTCTCGCTCTCGCCTGCGGCGGCCCGCCCGCGCGATAGGCTCGCCGGGGGCGCGGCATGATCTTCGCGAGGCCACGGATCCGGTGGCCGCAAGGGGGCCCGAGGGAAGACGGACGGCGCCGCCGGACGTTGCGGCAACAGGGGGCCGCGGCACGTGCGCCGGTCATGCCGCGCGGCGGCACATCGCTAATGAACTCTGTACGACAGCGGTTCGAGAGGAGCCTGGCGTTCCGTGAGCAGGGACAGCAGCACGTTTGAATGGTCCGACCTGGACAAGCGGGCGGTGGACGTCATCCGCGCCCTCGCCATGGACGCGGTCGAGGAGGCGGGCTCGGGCCACCCCGGGACGGCCATGAGCCTTGCGCCCGCCGCCTACCTTCTGTTCCAGCGGTTCCTTCGGCACGACCCGACGGACCCGGACTGGGCCGGCCGGGACAGGTTCGTCCTGTCCTGCGGGCACTCCAGCCTGACCCTTTACATCCAGCTCTACCTTTCGGGCTACCCGCTGACGCTGGCCGACCTGAAGTCGCTGCGCAAGTGGGGCAGCCTCACCCCCGGCCACCCCGAGCACGGGCACACCGCGGGCGTCGAGACGACCACGGGCCCGCTGGGGCAGGGCATCGCGAACGCGGTCGGGATGGCGATGGCGGCCCGCCGCGAGCGCGGCCTGTTCGACCCCGACGTCCCGGTCGGCGAGTCCCCCTTCGACCACACCATCTGGGCGTTCGCGTCCGACGGCGACATCGAGGAGGGCATCAGCCACGAGGCGAGCGCCCTGGCGGCCCACCAGCGGCTCGGCAACCTGGTCCTGCTGTACGACGACAACCACATCTCGATCGAGGACGACACCGCGATCGCGCTGTCGGAGGACGTGCGGGCCCGCTACGAGGCGTACGGCTGGGACGTCCACCACGTCGACTGGACGGTGAACGGCGACTACGAGGAGAACGTGGCCGCGCTCGCGGCGGCGTTCGAGGCGGCCAAGGCGGAGACGGCCCGGCCGTCGTTCATCGCGCTGCGCACGATCATCGGCTGGCCGGCGCCGAACAAGAAGAACACCGGCAAGATCCACGGCTCGGCGATGGGCGCCGAGGAGATCGCCGCGACCAAGCGGATCCTCGGCCTGGACCCGGCCGAGACGTTCATCGTCCCGGACGACGTGCTGGCGCACTCCCGCGAGGTCTCGGACCGGGGCCGCGCGCTGCACGCCGAGTGGGAGAAGGCGTTCCAGGCGTGGCGGTCGGCGAACCCCGAGCGCGCCGCCGAGTACGACCGGATCAGCGCCCGGCACCTGCCCGCGGGCTGGGAGGAGAAGCTGCCGGAGTTCCCGGCGGGCAAGGACGTCGCGACGCGCGCCGCGTCCGGCGAGGTGCTGACCGCGCTGGCGCCGGTGCTGCCGGAGCTGTGGGGCGGGTCGGCCGACCTCGCCGAGAGCAACAACACCACGATGAAGGGCGAGCCGTCCTTCATCCCCGAGGAGTTCCAGACCAAGGAGTTCCCCGGCGGCCCGTACGGCCGGACGCTGCACTTCGGCGTCCGCGAGCACGCGATGGGCGCGATCATGAACGGGATCGCGCTGCACGGCGGCACCCGCCCGTACGGCGGCACGTTCCTGATCTTCAGCGACTACATGCGGCCGGCGGTCCGGCTCGCGGCGCTGATGAGGCTGCCGGTCACCTACGTGTGGACGCACGACTCCATCGGCCTCGGCGAGGACGGCCCGACGCACCAGCCGGTGGAGCACCTGTGGGCGCTGCGGGCGATCCCGGGGCTGGACGTCGTCCGCCCGGCGGACGCCAACGAGACCGCGGTCGTGTGGCGGACGGTCCTGGAGCACACCGACCGGCCGGCGGGGCTCGCGCTGACCCGGCAGAAGCTGCCGACGCTGGAGCGCGACGGCGAGTTCGCGTCCGCGGAGGGTGCCGCCAAGGGCGGCTACGTGCTGGCCGACGCCGAGGGCGGGCAGCCCGAGGTGATCCTGATCGCCACGGGCAGCGAGGTGCAGCTGGCGCTGGAGGCCCGCGAGACGCTGCAGTCCCAGGGCACCCCGACCCGTGTGGTGTCGATGCCGTGCGTCGAGTGGTTCGAGGAGCAGCCCGACGCCTACAAGCAGCAGGTTCTGCCGCCCGGGGTGCGGGCGCGCGTGTCGGTGGAGGCCGGCGTGGCGCTCGGCTGGCGCACCTACGTCGGCGACGCCGGCGCGTCGGTGTCGCTGGAGCACTTCGGCGCGTCCGCCGACTACAAGACGCTGTTCGAGCAGTTCGGCATCACCGCCGAGCGGGTCGTCGCGGCGGCGAAGGCGAGCCTCATCAAGGCCGGGGTCAAGGACGCCGGCCGCGGCAGCACCACCGGGAACTAGGGCCGCCGGGGCCCCCGGCGTCCGCCCCCGGCGGGCCGGGGGCCCGGCGCGGCCGTCCCCCCGCGGAAACTCGACGACGAGGAGAAAGCGATGAGTGACATCCTGAAGGCGCTCTCGGACGAGGGCGTGTCGATCTGGCTGGACGACATCAGCCGGGAGCGGCTGCGCACCGGGAACCTGGAGCAGCTGGTCAAGGACAAGCACGTCGTCGGCGTCACCTCCAACCCGACGATCTTCGCCAAGGCGCTGAGCAAGGGCAGCGCCTACGACGACCAGGTGCGCGACCTCGCGGTGCGGGGCGTGGACGTCGAGGAGGCGTCCCGCGCGATCACCACCTATGACATCCGCTGGGGCTGCGACGTGCTGCGCCCCGTCTACGACCGGACCGACGGCCTGGACGGCCGGGTGTCGCTCGAGGTGGACCCGCGGCTGGCCAAGGAAACCGAGAAGACGGTCGCCGAGGCCAAGGCGCTGTGGTGGATGGTGGACCGGCCGAACCTGTTCATCAAGATCCCGGCGACCGAGGAGGGCCTGCCGGCGATCACCGCGACGCTGGCGGAGGGCATCAGCGTGAACGTGACGCTGATCTTCTCGCTGGAGCGCTACGGCAAGGTCATCGACGCGTTCTTCGCGGGCCTGGAGCAGGCCCGGGCGAACGGCCACGACCTGTCGAAGATCGCCTCGGTGGCGTCGTTCTTCGTCAGCCGGGTCGACACCGAGATCGACAAGCGGCTCGACAAGATCGGCTCGGACGAGGCGAAGAACCTGCGGTCCAAGGCGGGCCTGGCGAACGCGCGGCTGGCGTACGCGCTGTACGAGGAGAAGTTCGCCACCGACCGGTGGAAGGCGCTGAAGGACGCGGGCGCCCGCCCGCAGCGTCCGCTGTGGGCCTCGACCGGCGTGAAGGACCCGAACCTCGCCGACACCCTGTACGTGGACGAGCTGGTGGCGCCGGGCACGGTCAACACGATGCCGGAGGCGACGCTCGTGGCGGAGGCCGACCACGGGCAGCTGCGCGGCGACACCGTCCGCGGCGCCTATGACGACGCCCGGGCGCACATGGCGGCGCTGAAGGACGTCGGCGTCGACTACGACGACGTCGTCCGGGTCCTGGAGGAGGAGGGCGTCGAGAAGTTCGAGGCGTCCTGGAAGGAGCTGCTCGGCTCCATCGAGGGCGAGCTGAAGGACAAGAGCGCGTGACGTCGGTGGTGACCGCCGGGGGGATCTCGGTCACCATCCGCGGCGCCGTCGTCGACGAGAGCGAGACGGTCCTGGACCGTCTCGCCTCCGACGGGGTTCCGAGCTCGCTGGCGTCCCGCAACGCCAAGCTGTGGGGTCCGGACGCGGCCCCGCTGGCCGCCCGCCGGCTGGGCTGGCTCGGCCTGCCGGAGACGTCCCGGTCCCTGCCGGCCCGGCTCGCCGGGCCGGCGGAGGAGCTCCGCGACGCGGGACTGGACCGGATCGTGGTGGCCGGGACGGGCGGTACGGCGATCGCCGCGGAGGCGATCCACCGGACCGCGGCCCGCACCGGGCCGGGCGCCGAGCTGATCGTGCTGGACACCACCGACCCGCACGAGGTGTCGGCGGTGCTCGCGGGCGACCTCGGCAGGACGCTGGTGGTGGTCGCGGGCGACGACGTCGGGACGCGGTCGCTGCGCCGCGTCTTCGGCCGGGCGTTCTCGGAGGCGGGGCTGAGCCGCGCGGAGCTGGCCCGCCGGTTCGTGGCGGTGGCCGAGCCCGGGTCGGAGCTGGAGCGCGCCGCCCGCGAGGTCGGCCACCACGTGGTGGAGGCCGAGACCGACGTCGACGCCCGGTTCGGCGCGCTCGCCGTCCCCGCCCTGGTGCCGGCCGCGCTCGCGGGCGTCGACCTGCTGGCCCTGCTGGACGAGGCGGACCGGCTCGCGGGCGTGCTGCGCCAGCCGTACGACAACCCGGCGCTGGCGTTCGGCGCGGCGCTCGGCTCGTCGGCGCTCGGCGGCCGGGACAAGCTCGTGATCGCCGACCACGGCTCGGGCCTGCACGGCTTCGCGGGCTGGGCGGAGCAGCTGGTGGCGGGGGCGCTCGGCAAGGACGGCCGGGGGCTGCTGCCGGTCGTGGTGGAGGGCGTGGAGTCCCCCGGGTTCGAGCTGACCGGCGACCTGCGCCGGGTGATCCTCGGCCGCCGCCCGGACGAGCCCGGCCCGGGCCGCGAGGCGGGGGTGAGCGTGGCGGGCCCGCTCGGCGCGCAGTTCCTGCTGTGGGAGTACGCGGTGGCGGTGGCCGCGCGGGTGATGGGCGTCGATCCGTTCGCCGAACCGGACACCGGCGAGTCGCGGGACAGCACCGCGGCGCTGCTGCGCTCGGAGGAGGGCGCTGCCCCGACGGTGGTGCGCCGCCCGCCCGCGCTGGTGTCGGACGCGGTGGAGGTCCACGCGCCGGAGGAGGCGCTGCGCGGCGCGAAGACGCTGACGGAGGCCCTGGAGACATTCCTGGAGGACGTCCCGGACCGCGGCTACCTCGCCATCCTGGCGTACCTGGACCGGTCCGGGGACGCGGCGGCGGCCGGGCTGCGGCCGCTGCTCGCGGCCCGCGGCGCCGGGCTGCGCCGGAATCCGGCGCCGGTCACGTTCGGCTGGGGCCCGCGGTACCTGCACGCGACGGGCCAGTACCACAAGGGCGGGCCGCGCAACGGCACGTTCCTGCAGATCACGGGCGCGGTGACGGCCGACGTCCCGGTGCCCGGACGGCCGTTCACGCTCGGCGAGCTGCAGCTGGCGCAGGCGTTCGGGGACCAGCGGGTGCTGCGCTCGCTCGGCCGCCCGGCGTTCCGGCTGCACCTGCGGGACCGCGCCGAGGGCGTCGCCCAGCTGATCGAGGCGCTCGGCTGACCGGGCCGCTCACCTGAGCTTCCGCGTCCGGTTCGGTAACCGGAGGCAGAAGATCGAGGGAGATGGTCGCGGATGCCCTTTCTCTCCTGAAACGATAGGGGGCAGGAGGGAAGCGTGTCCGGATTCGACGTACTGACGCGCGGCGACGTGCTCGACTCGGCGCTGCAGGCGAGGGACTACCTCGTCGGCTGCGGCGTCCCGGGCGCGCTGGCCGCGAAGGACCCGCGGCTGTGGGGACGGCGCGCGGTCGACCACAGCCGGCTGGGCTGGCTGGACCTGCCGTTCGCCTCGCGCGGGCTGCTGAAGCAGGTGGACGGGCTCGTCGCCGAGGCGCGCTACTCCGGCCTGGACCACATCGTGCTGATCGGGGTGGGCGCGGAGAGCCTCGCCGCCCAGGCGATCATCGAGGCGCACGCGCCCGCCCTCGCCGGCGGCGGAGGAGCGCCGGCCGGCCCGGGCGGCGGGCTGACGGTGCTGGACGGAAGCGACACCGCCGCGCTGGCCTTCGCGCTCGAGCGGCTGGACCGGACGCTGGTCGTGCTCGCCAGCAAGGCGGGCGTGTCGCTGGAGGGCGACGCCTACCGGCGGATCTTCGCGGGCGCGTTCCGCGAGCGGGGCCTGTCGGAACGCGAGATCGCGGGCCGCTTCCTGGTGATCACCGACCATGGCAGCCCGCTGCACGACTTCGCCCGCCAGTGCGGGTACCGGATCGGGCTCACCGACCCGTACCTGCCGGGGCATTTCGGCGCGCTGTCGGCGTACGGGCTGGTCCCGGCGGTGCTGGCGGGCGCCGACGCGGAGCGGCTGCTGGAGGAGGCGGCGTCGCTGGTGCCGTCGCTCGCCAAGGACGAGGACAACCCGGGGCTGCTGCTCGGCGCCGTCCTCGGCGGCTGCGCCCAGCAGGGGCCGGCGGGCGTCACCCGCGACAAGGTGGTGCTGCGCGAGCCCGGCGGGTCCGGCGCGCTCAGCGCCTGGATCTCGCAGCTGCTCGCGGTCGGCACCGGCAAGCGGGGCCGCGGGGTGCTCGCGCTGGAGCCGCCCGGCGGCAAGGGCGGCTTCCCCGACCTGCACGGGATCTCGATCAACCCGCGGTCGGCGGCGCAGGAGGAGGCCGACACCTCGGTGTGGGCGCCGCTCGGCGCGCAGTTCGTGCTGTGGGAGTACGCGACGGCCGTCGCGGGCTGGCTGCTCGGGGTGAACCCGTTCGAGGCGGGCAGCCCGGCCGTCCAGGAGGCGGAGGACGACGCGGCGACGCTGCTGCGCTCGGCGGGCGGCGGGCCGCTGCCCACCGGCCGGCCGGTGTACGTCGAGGACGACATCGAGGTGCACGCCGACTTCGCGTGGCCGTCGGGCGCCGACCTCGGGACGGTGCTGGGCGGGCTGATCGCGTCGGTGCCCGCCGACGGCTACCTGTCGGTGCTGACGTACCTGTCGGGCGACTTCTCGGGCCGTTACCTGGCGCCGTCGCTGTCGCGCGCCGCGGGGCGGCCCGTCGTGTACGGGCCGGGCCCGGCGTACCCGCACGCCACCGGCCCGATCCACAAGGACGGGCCGGGCAACGGCGCGTTCCTCGTGATCACGGGCGATCCGGCGCCGGGCGACGCGCTGGCGGCGCATCCGGTGCCGGGGCGGCCGTACGGGCTGGCGAAGCTGCAGCTGGCGCGGGCGCTCGGCGAGGTCCGGGCGCTGCGGCAGCGGCGGCTGCCGGTGGTGCGGCTGCACCTGCGCAACCCGGTCGAGGGCGCGGGCCGGCTGATCGAGGCCGTTCGGGCGGTGGCGGGGGCGGGTCCGCGGCCGTGAGCTTCACCGCCGTCGTCTCGGGGGAGACGGCCATCACCGCCCGGGGGCCGGTCAGGGAGGCCGCCGAGCGGGTGCTGGGGCGCCTGTGGATCGACCAGGTGCCGGTGCGGCTCGCCTCGGAGGATCCGGCGCTGTGGCCGTCGGCGGCGACGGCGGCGGTGGAGGGGCGGCCGCTGTGCTGGCCCGGCCAGCCGGGGCCCGGGCGGGCCGCTTTGGACCGTGCCGAGGAGCTAGTGGCGGACGCCCGCGCGGCCGGGCTGACCGAGGTGGCGCTGCTGGGGCGGGGCACGCCGGCGCGGGCGGCTGAGCTGCTCGCCCGCGCGTGCGGGCCCGGTCCCGCCGGGCGTCCCGCGGACGGCGGCGTGCCGCCGCTGACCGTGCTGGACGGTCCGGAGCCGGGCCCGGTGCTGCGCATCGGCGACGACGCCGAACGGCTGGGCCGCACGGCGGTGGTGGTCACCGGCGACGATCCGGGCACCGAGGCGCTGCGGCGCGTGTTCCTGGGGATGCTCGCCGACCTCGGCCTGTCCCCCGCCGAGATCGCGCGGCGGGTCGTGACGGTGGCCGCGCCGGGGACCGTCCCGGCGAAGCTCGCGGCGGAGGCCGGCCATCCGGTGGTCGAGGCGCCCGCGCCGACCGCGTTCGGCGCGCTGTCCCCCTACGCGCTGGTGCCGGCCGCCCTGGCCGGTGCCGACATGTCGACACTGCTGGACGACGCGACCCGGGTGCTGCCGGCGCTGACCCGTCCGGAGAACAACCCCGGCCTGGTGCTGGGCGCGATCCTCGGCGGCGCGGCGCGGGCCGGGCGCCGCACGGTCGTGCTGGGCGGCTACTCCGCGGCGCTGCCGGGTCTGGCGGACTGGGCGGCGCTGCTGCTGGACGAGGCGTCCGGCGGCCGGATCCTGCCGGTGGTGCAGGGCGGCGGGCTGCCGGTGGCGCCCGGCGACGACCTGTTCCTGCTGACGCTGGACGGCCGGCCGCACCAGGACGACGCGACCGTCTCCGGCCCGGCGGCCGGGCAGCTCGTGGTGTGGGAGTACGCCGCCGCCGTCGCCGCCTACCTGCTGGACGGCGACCCGATGGCGCCGCCCGGCCGGGCCGCCCCGGTGACGCTGGACGACGGGTCGGGCGACCCGGTCCTCGCCGAGGGCGATCCGGGCCGCTCCGTCGAGGTGCACACCGCCGACCCGGCGCTCGCCGGCGCCCCGGACCTCGGCGCGCTGCTGGCGGCGCTCGCCGCGGCGGTCGGCCCGGACGAGCATCTGGCGCTGGTCGCCTACCTCGATCCGGACGAGACCGCCGGGCAGGGCGCGCAGGTCCGGCGGCTGGCGGCGCTGCTGGCCGCCCGCTGCCGCCGCCCGGTCACCGTCGGCTGGGGCGCCCGGCGCCCGGCGGGCGGGAATGATCGACCGGACGCGGGCGTATACCTGCAAGTGACGGGGAACGCCGACCGCGACGTCCCGGTCCCCGGCCGGCACCACCGGCTCGGCGTGCTCCAGTTCGCGCGGGCGCTCGGCGACGCGCGCGCCGCGCGCTCGGACGGCCGCCCGGTCGTCCGGCTGCACCTGCAGAACCGCTGGGCGGGCCTCGCCCGGCTGCTCGACTCCGCCCGGGGCGGGTAGGACGCCTGCGCCGCCGCGGCGCTCCGGCGACCCGGAAACGGCGACGGCGCGTCCGGGAGGGGCGAGACTGTCAGTACACGGGGTCGACACACAGGATGCGTGGTCTGATCGGATGCGAGTAGAAGTGAGGGTAGGCAACGTGCGAGAAGAGGGGGCCGCAACGTGACCGACGCAGCCAATCCGCTCCGGGACCCGCGCGACAAGCGCCTGCCGCGGGTGGCCGGGCCGTGCGTGCTCGTGCTGTTCGGGGTCACCGGGGACCTGTCGCGCAAGAAGCTGCTCCCGGCGATCTACGACCTGGCGAACCGGGGGCTGCTGCCGCCGGGCTTCTCGCTGGTCGGTTTCGCCCGCCGCGACTGGGAGAACGAGGACTTCCGGCAGATCGCCTATGAATCGGTCAAGGCGCACGCGCGGACCCCGTTCCGCGAGGACGTGTGGACGCATCTGTCGGAGGGCATGCACTTCGTCCCCGGCGAGTTCAGCGATCCGGGCGCCTTCGACGCGCTGTCGATGGCGGTGAAGGAGCTGGACGAGAGCCGCGGGACCGGCGGCAACTATGCGTTCTACCTGTCGATCCCGCCGAAGTTCTTCCCGCAGGTGGTCGAGCAGCTGCAGCGCAGCGGGCTCGCCGACCGCAAGGAGGGCGCCTGGCGCCGGGTGGTGATCGAGAAGCCGTTCGGCCGGGACCTGAAGACGGCGCTGGAGCTGAACGACACGGTGCACCGCGTCTTCCCCGAGGAGTCGATCTTCCGGATCGACCACTACCTCGGCAAGGAGACGGTGCAGAACATCCTGGCGCTGCGGTTCGCCAACGCGATGTTCGAGCCGATCTGGAACCGCTCCTACATCGACCACGTGCAGATCACGATGGCCGAGGACATCGGCATCGGCGGCCGGGCGGGCTACTACGACGGGATCGGCGCGGCCCGCGACGTCATCCAGAACCACCTGCTGCAGTTGCTGGCGCTGACGGCGATGGAGGAGCCGACGTCGTTCAGCGCCCAGTCCGTCCGCACCGAGAAGGCGAAGATCCTTTCGTCGGTGCGGGTGCCGGGCGACCTGGAGACCTCCACCGCGCGCGGCCAGTACGCGGCGGGCTGGCAGGGCGGCGTGAGCGTCAAGGGGTACCTGGAGGAGGACGGCATCCCGGCCGACTCCCGTACCGAGACGTACGCGGCGGTCAAGCTGGAGATCGACAACCGCCGCTGGGCGGGCGTCCCGTTCTACCTGCGCACCGGCAAGCGGCTCAGCCGCCGGGTGACGGAGGTGGCGATGGTGTTCCAGCAGGCGCCGCACCTGCCGTTCTCGCACACCGACACCGAGGAGCTCGGGCAGAACGCGCTGGTGATGCGGGTGCAGCCGGACGAGGGCATCACGGTCCGGTTCGGCTCGAAGGTGCCCGGCACCTCGATGGAGATCCGCGACGTGAACATGGACTTCGCCTACGGCGAGTCGTTCACCGAGGCGTCCCCGGAGGCCTACGAGCGGCTGCTGCTGGACGTGCTGATCGGCGACCCGCCGCTGTTCCCGCGGCAGGAGGAGGTCGAGCTGTCCTGGCGGATCCTCGATCCGATCGAGGAGTACTGGGCGAGCCGCGGCGGCCTCGACCAGTACACGTCCGGCGGCTACGGGCCGGACAGCGCCGACGAGCTGATGGCGCGCGACGGCCGCGCCTGGAGGAGGCTCTGATGAACATCGACCTCACCGGCACCACGACGCGCAAGATCCAGGACGCGCTGACGCAGTCGCGGCACCTGATGGGTGGCCCGGCGGTCGGCATGGTGCTGACGCTGATCATCGTGACGGACGAGTCGGCGCAGTACGACGCGGTGCGCGCGGCGACGGAGGCGGCCCGCGAGCACCCCTGCCGGGTGCTGACGGTGATCTCCCGGGACCCGCGCGGCAACTCCTCGCGGCTGGACGCCGAGATCCGGATGGGCGAGACCGGCCCGGGCGAGACGGTGCTGCTGCGGATGTACGGGCCGCTCGCCGAGCACGCCGACTCGGTGGTGGTGCCGCTGCTGATGCCCGACACGCCGGTGGTGATCTGGTGGCCGGGCGGCAAGGTGCCGAAGTCGCCGTCCAAGAGCGGGCTCGGCAAGCTCGCGACGCGGCGGATCACCGACGCGTACGCGGCCCGCGACCGGCTCGGCACCCTCGCGCAGCTGGCCGGGAACTACAGCCCGGGCGACACCGACTTCACCTGGACGCGGCTGACGTCGTGGCGGTCGCTGCTGGCCGCGTCGCTCGACCAGGACCACGACGAGATCATCTCGGGCGAGGTGATGGCCGAGCCGGACAGCCCGAGCGCGGAGCTGCTGGCGGCGTGGCTGTCGATCCGGCTCGGCGTCGCGGTGGAGCGGACGGTGTCGGAGGGCCCGGGCATCACCGGGGTCCGGCTGACGACGACCGGCGGCGACATCGTGATCGACCGGCCGGACGGCCGGGTCGCGACGCTGTGCCGTCCCGGGCAGCCGGACCGGCAGGTCGCGCTGATGCGCCGCCCGATGTCGGAGCTGCTGGCCGAGGAGCTGCGGCGGCTGGACCCCGACGAGGTCTACCGGGAGGCGGCGGCCCGCTTCGCCAAGGACCTCGCGGGCGGGACGTCGGACGAGGGCGTCGCCAGCGAGCCGCTGTCGGGCACGCAGGAGGCGGCCACGACGAAGAAGGCGGAGAAGGAGGCCGCGAAGGAGGGGCTGCCCGCGGCGCCCGCCTCCGCGGCGAAGGGCGGGAAGAGGGCGTCCCGGGGCAAGCCGTCGGGGGACGCGTGACGCCCCCGGCGGTCCTGGTCCACCGCGACCAGGACCTGCTGGCCAAGGCCGCCGCGGCGCGGCTGGTGACGCGGATCGTGGACGTGCAGGCCGCGCGCGGCTCGGCGTCGGTGGTGCTGACCGGCGGCGGCGTCGGCACGGCGGTGCTGGCGGCGCTGGCCGCGACGGGCGCCCGCGACGCGATCGACTGGCGCCGGCTGGACGTGTGGTGGGGCGACGAGCGGTTCCTCCCGACCGGCGACCCCGAGCGCAACGAGACCGGCGCGCGCGCTGCGCTGCTCGACCATGTGGACCTCGATCCGGCGCGGGTGCATCCGATGCCGGCGTCGGACGGCCCCGACGGCGACGACGTGGAGGCGGCCGCCGAGCGGTACGCCGCCGAGCTGGCCGCGGCCGCCCGTCCTGAGGACCACGGTCCCGTCCCCTCGTTCGACGTGCTGATGCTGGGCGTCGGCCCGGACGCGCACGTCGCGTCGCTGTTCCCGGAGATGCCGGCGGTGCGCGACGAGCGGCCGGTGGTGGCGGTGCACGGCGCGCCGAAGCCGCCGCCGACCCGGATCTCGCTGACGTTCCCGTCGCTGTGCGCCGCGCACGAGGTGTGGGTGCTGGCGTCCGGGGAGTCGAAGGCGAAGGCGGTGCGGCTGGGGCTGTCGGGCGCCGGGCCGGTGCAGGTGCCCTGCGCGGGCGCGCGCGGCCGGCAGAGCACGCTGTTCCTGCTCGACCGCGCCGCCGCGGCGGAGCTCCCGCCGGGGATCGAGCGGATCGCCTCCCCCTGAGGCGTTGATCACGTTCGGGCCGGTGCCGCGCGGTGGAACGCCGCACGGCACCGGCCTTCGCGCTTTGGTGAGGCCATTGCCCACCTGTGAGAAAGCTGGGACGTTCCCTCGCATCGGCATGGCTCGCCGCTAGCTGCGCATAACCTGGCCATGAGGTACCGCGTGTCGAACGTGAGGAGTTCGGTGATGCGCAAGGGTCGGGCCGGGACGGCGGGTGCGGCGATCATCGGGGCTTTGGCCATCTCCGTCGCGGGGTGCTCCTCCGGCGGAGGCGACAAGGGCGGCGGTTCCGGCGGCGGCGGCAAGGCCGAGGACGCGGCGAAGCTGGCCATCACCCCGGCGACCGGCACCAAGCAGGTGGCGCCCGACCAGCCCGTCCTGGTGAAGGCCGACAAGGGCAAGCTGACCAGCGTCACCCTCACCTACGGCAAGAACCAGAAGGCCGAGGGCAAGCTCGCGCCGGACGGCAAGTCGTGGCGGTCGTCGTGGGGGCTGCGGCCGTCGACGACGTACACGGTCACCGCGCAGGGCTCCGGCGACGGCGGCAAGCAGGTCACCGCGACGTCGACGTTCACCACCCTCACGCCCGCCAAGAAGCTGGAGACCGGCATGTCGCCGCTGGACGGCGAGACGGTCGGCGTGGGGATGCCGGTGCAGCTGCTGCTGTCCAGGCCGGTGAGCACCAAGGCCGGCAAGCAGGCGGTGGAGAAGGCCCTCGAGGTCCGGATGTCCACGCCCGTGCAGGGCGCCTGGTACTGGATCAGCGACAAGGAGGTCGACTTCCGGCCCCGCGACTACTGGCCGTCCGGCGAGAAGGTGAAGGTCGTCGCGCACCTCGCCGGGCTGAAGGCCGGCGAGGGCATGTACGGCATGAAGGACCGGACGCTGAGCTTCACCGTCGGCCCGAAGCACATCACCACGGTCAGCGACGGCACGCACCGCGCGACGGTCACCGAGAACGGCAAGGTCGTGCGGACGATGAAGGTCAGCCTCGGCAAGCCCGGCCACGACAGCTACAGCGGCACGATGATCGCGCAGGAGAAGTCGGCGCACATCATCATGGACTCGGCGACGACCGGCGACCCCGGCGAGTACCGGATCCCGACGAGCTGGAACGTGCGGCTGACCTACAGCGGGACGTTCGTGCACTCGGCGCCGTGGTCGACGGGCGAGCAGGGCGTGTCCGACGTCAGCCACGGCTGCGTGAACGCCTCCCCCACCGACGCGAAGTGGTTCTTCAACTTCACGAACCGGGGCGACATCGTCAAGGTGACGGGGACGTCGCGGAAGCTGCAGTTCGGCAACGGCCCGACGCCGTGGGTGAAGTCGTGGAACGAGTGGCTGCAGGGCAGCGCGCTCGGCGCGCCCGTCACGGGCGCCCCGCTGAACTGACCCGGCCCCGCTGAACCGACCGGCCCCGCTGAACTGACCCGGCCCCGCTGGGCCGAGCGGCCCCGCTGGCAGACTGGGTCCATGCAGAAGCTCTCGCTGGACGCGCAGGTACGGGACCATCTCAAGCGGGCCGCCGCGGCGGCCACGGGACGCAGCGCCGAGACCGTCTACGGCGGCCACGAGCACGTCCTGCGGCAGACGCTGATCGCGCTGACCGCCGGGACGGCGCTGACCGAGCACGAGAGCCCCGGCGAGGCGACGCTGCTCGTCCTGCACGGGCGGGTGCGGCTGACGAGCGGCGACGACGCGTGGGACGGCATGTCCGGCGACATGCTGATCATCCCGCCGGCGCGGCACGCGCTGGAGGCGCTGGAGGACGCCGCCGTGCTGCTGACCGTCGCGAAGCACTGAGCGGCCTCGCTCGGCCGGGTCAGCCGGCGGCGAGGACGGCGATGCCGAGCGCGACCAGCAGGGCGACCTTCACGCCCTCCAGCGCCACGTAGTACAGGTGGCCCCGGGAGCGGGGCTGGTCGTCCTCGCCCGCGAGCACCCGGTCGGACCGCTTGTTGAGGCGCGGCCGGACGACGCCGAGTTGCACGGCGAGCAGCACCACCAGCACGGCGGTGAGCACGGTGACGGCGACCGGTGGACCGCCGGCCGCGACCGCGGCGACCACCGCGACGGCCAGCACGATCTCGACGAGGTTGAGGGCGCGGAAGACCAGGCGCCCGATGCCCAGCCCGATCGGGATGGTCACGCCCGGCGCGCGGAACTTCAGCGGCGCCTCGAGGAACGAGATCCCGAGCACCATCCCGAGCCAGAGGAAGGTCAGGGCGCCTGCCGTGGCGGCGGCGGTCGCGTTCATGGTCGTCGAAAGCCTTTCGGAGAGGGTTCGGAGGGGCGGGGGTGCCGGCGGGCGGTCAGGTGCGCCGGAGGCGGGCGAGGCAGGCGCCGGGCTCGGCGAACGGTTCGAGCCCTTCCGCCTCGACCGGCGCGTCCAGCTCGGCCAGTGCGCCCCGCATGATGCCGAGGTGGACGTCGCAGACCAGCGGCCCGTACTCCTCGGCCAGTTCCAGGAACGGGCAGTGCCGCAGCCGGACGGCGTCGCCGGAAAGTTCGGGCGCGAAGTCGAGGTCGGCGAGCAGCGCGGTGAGCCGCTCGGTCGCGTCGCCGGCGCTCGTCCGGGTGAACGGCGGCGGCCGGTCGACCAGGAAGCGGCCCCATTCACGGCCCGCGCGCTCGGCCTCCGCGCGCCCGCCGGGCCCGGCGGCGAGCCGGCTGAGCAGGATCTGCGCGAGCAGCCGATAGCCGCGCGAGCCGCCGCGGTCCATGCCGGGCCGGGCCGCGTAGACGGTGCGGGGCCGGCCGGGGCCGGACGGCCGTTCGAGGGTCCGCTCGGCGGCGCCGTCCGCCACGAGGGCGTCCAGGTGGAAGCGCGCGGTGTTGGGGTGGACGCCGAGCCGTTCGGCGACGTCGGCGACGCCGAGCGGGGCGCCGGCGGTGCGCAGGGCGTCCAGGGTCTCGCTGCGCCGGTGCCGTTCGGGAGGCATGGCCCTCATCCTTCGACGTCCACGCGCGGCTCGGCGATCACGTAGGTCACGGTGCTGCCCCCTCCAGGGTTTTTACAAATAGTACATGTATAATCGTGGCAAAAGAGAGGGGCGTCCATGTCCGACGTGTTCATCCAGGCCACCGAGACCGACCCGGCCGTCCGCGCGGCCACCGAGGTGCGGGGCGTCCACCGGCGCCTGCTCGACCGGCTCGCCGCGCTCGCCGCCCACGAGCCCGGCCAGGACCACGCGGTGCTGGCCGGGTTCCTGGACGGCGAGCTGCGCCGCCATCTCGCCGCCGCCGACGAGGCCCTCTACGCGCCCGCGTCCGGCGCGCCCGAGACGCGGCTGCTCGTCCGGGCGCTGCGCGCGACGGTCGCCGAGATCGAGGCACTGGCCGGTGCGGTCGTCTCCGCCGCCGACCCGGTGCGCGCCGCCCGCGACCTCGCGGCCGTCCTCGCCGTGCACTTCACCGTGGAGGAGACCGTGCTGCTGCCGGCGCTGGCCGCGCTGCCCGGCGCCGATCTCGGCCTGCTGGCCGGCGACCTGCGCACGCTGCTGGACGGCGGGCGGCTGGAGCGCCCGGACGAGATCGACGTCCGGGAGATCCCGCGCGGGCAGCGGCACCCCCGGATCTTCGCCCGGTTCGCGCGGCTGGCGCCCGGCGAGTCGTTCACGCTGGTCAACAACCATGACCCGAAGCACCTGCGGCGCGAGTTCGAGCTGGCGCACCCGGCCGCGTTCACCTGGGACTACGACGCGTCCGGGCCGGACCTCTGGCGGGTGCGCATCGGCCGTCCCGCCGCCTGACGCCCCGTCTCACCCCTCCGGGGCGCAGGTGAGGTCGTGCGCGGGCAGTTGCCCGGTCAGCAGGTACTCGTTCACCTGGCCGGTCACGCAGTCGTTCCGGTATCCGCGCTGGTAGGGGGCGTGGACGTCGGCGCCCTTGAGCGTGATCATGCGGCTGCCGGGCAGCAGCCGGTGCAGGGCGAGGCTGCCGGGGTAGATCGTCCGGGTGTCGCCGGTCGCCGCGACCATCAGGGCGGGCAGCGGCCCGCCGACCCTGGTGAGCGGCTCCTCCGGTCGCGCGGGCCAGAAGGCGCACGGGTTGACGCCGTGGGCGAGCGGCCCGAAGACCGGGGACTCCTTCCGGTGGCTCTGCACGGCCCGCCAGTACGCCTCGGGATCGCGCGGGGCCGCCGCGTCGCCGCAGATGATCGCGCTCTGGCCGCTGCCGTAGCGGGAGTCGGCGCCGGTGAGCAGGAACGCCAGTTCCTCGTCCAGGTCCTTGGTCGGTTCGGCGGGCAGGGCCGTGGCCTGCTTGAACACGCGGAAGGCGTCCGCGAGGACGGCCCGCTGGGAGTCCTCGTCGGTGCCGAGGTAGTCGAACGGCACGAACGCCAAGGCGGTGTCGTCCACGCGGTAGCGGCCCACCTGCAGGGGCTTGCGGGCGGACGCGCGCAGGACGTCCCGGACGGTCGCCAGGACGCCGGCGCGCGTGGCGCCGAGACCGTAGGTCGCGTTCCGTTTCGCCGTCCAGGCGGCCCAGCCGGCGAGCGCGCGGTCGTTGGCGCCCTCGGTGCCGGCGAGGAGGCCGGGACCCCAGCGGCGCGGGTCCACGGAGCTGTCGAGGACCGTCCGGTCGAGTCGGCCGGGGAACATCGTCGCGTACACCGAGCCGAGGTAGGTGCCGTAGGAGGCGCCGTTGTAGGAGATCTTCCGTTCGCCGAGCGCGCCGCGGACGATGTCCATGTCGCGGGCGATGTTGCGGGTGCTGATGTACGGCAGCTCGGCGCCGCTGGTCTTCGCGCAGCGGGCCGCCAGGTCGCGGGCGAACGCGACGGAACGCTGGAACGAGCGCCGGGTCTCCCCCGCCGACCTGACCCAGGTGGCGCTCGGCCAGCCGCAGTCGACTCCGGCGCTGCGCCCGAGCGCGCGCGGGTCCATGCCGACCAGGTCGTAGCGCGGCCCGGCCTTGCCCATGAGGTCGCGCATGTAGGGCGGCATGTCGATGGACGGGCCGGGGCCGCCGCCGTTGATCAGCATGGTGCCGATGCGGTGGCCCCTGTCCGAGGCGGCGAGCCGGGAGATCGCGATCTTGATCGTGCGGCCGTCCGGCCGGGCGTAGTCGAGCGGGACGGTCACGTCCGCGCAGCGGGCGCCCGCCTCGTCCAGGCTCCGCCCCACCTCGTCGTCCGGGCCGAGCGTGCACGCCTTCCAGGTGACGTGCTGTGAGTAGTAGCGGTCGAGGCCGCCGTCCGAGGACGCGCCCGGCGCGGCGCTCGCCGGCGCCGCCACCGCGGCGGCCGCCGCGAGTCCCGCGGCGGCCGTGGCCAGGGTCCTGCTCGGGGTCATGAGGTCTCCGTTCCGCGGTCGCACAGGCCGGTCTGGACGAGCGCCAGCTCGTCGTCGAAGGCCTGCTGCGTGGAGGGGTTCTCGTTGAAGGCGATCGAGACGCGGCGCCCGCCGGGCGCGACGCCGGCGAGGGTGGTGAACCCGTCGATGTCTCCGGCGTGGCCCCACCAGGCGCCGCCGCAGCGCAGCGAGGTCCGGATGAGCCCCAGCCCGTAGGCGGCGCCCGGCCAGGTGCGGTCGGGGTCGGCGGGGACGGTCCGCTCCATCTCGGCGAGCATCCGCGCGGGCAGCAGCCGCCCGCCGAGCAGCGCACCGTAGAACGCGTTCACGTCGCGTGGGGTTGAGATCAGCGCGCCGCCGGCCCAGGCGACCGTGGTGTTCATGTCGGTGCTGTCGGCCCGGCGGACCGTCCCGCCCTGGTCGACGCGGACGTAGCCGCGCGGGTGAGGGCCCCGGATCCAGGTCTCGTCACCGGGCCAGTACGTGCCGCGCAGGCCGAGCGGCCGGATGATCCGCCGTTCGACCTCGTCCTCCAGGCGGTGCCCGGTGACCTTCTCCACGACCAGCCCGGCGACGACGTAGTTGGTCGTGGAGTAGTGCCAGCCCTCGCCGGGATCGGGGAGCCGCAGCGCGCGCCGCACGAGCTCCTCGGGCTCGAAGTGCCGGAAGCGGAACTCGTCGGTGCTCTGGAAGGAGTCCATGTGGTCGGGCAGGCCGCTGGTGTGCCGCAGCAGGCTCCGGACGGTGATCTTCCGGCCGTCGTGGCCGTTCGCGTCGATCAGCCCGGGCAGGTAGCGCGCGACGGGCGCGTCCAGCGAGACGCGGCCCTGCGCCGCCAGCTGCAGCACGGTGACGGCGGTGAACGTCTTGGTGATGCTGCCGACGCGCACGCGCGGGTCCGCCGGCATGGGCCGTCCCGTCCGGCGGTCGGCCGTCCCGCTCGCGGCCGTCCAGGCGCCGCAGCGCGGGTCGTCGATCCGGACGGCGGCTCCGGTCAGCCCGTCGACGCCGGTGACGCGGTGAAGGGCGCGGGTCGTGGCGGCGTGGTCGCCGCATCCGGACGGTGCGAGGGCGTGCGCGGGCGCCGGGTAGGCCGCCGCCGCGGCGGCGATCGCGGCGCCGGCCGCGGCCGCCGCCGCCCGGCGGACGGCCCGCCGGCGCCTCGGTTCTCGTGTCGTCATGTCCTTCGACGCTAGGCGCGGGCGGCCCCGGCCACAGTGGCGCGATCACCCCGGTTCGCCGTGGGGCAGGCGGGACGGCCATGGTGGGGACAGCCCCCACATCCGCGTCCGGCCAGGGGTTGACACGTTTTGATTGGCGTATCAATAATGAGGCCATGACGGAGAGCCGGACGGCGCGCAGGCCCACCGCCGAGGAGCGCCGCGAGCAGGTGCTCGAGGCGGGGATCAGCGTGTTCGCCGAGTTCGGCTACCACGCCGCGAAGACCTCGGACATCGCCAAGCGGGCCGGCATCTCCCAGCCCTACATCTACGCGCTGTTCGAGGACAAGAAGGCGCTGTTCCTCGCCTGCCTCGAACGCGTCCGACGGCAGATGCGCGACGCGTTCGGCCGGGCGTGGCGGCCCCGCGCCACCCCCGAGGAGTCGCTGGCCGAGATGGGCCGCAACTACGGCGCCTTCCTCGCCAACCCCGACTCCCCCCGCTGCCAGCTCCAGGGGTACGCGGCCTCCGCCGACCCCGAGATCCGCGAGTTCATGCGCAAGGGCTTCATCGAGTCCGCCGAGATGATCACCGAGCTGTCCGGCGCCGACCACGAGGCCGTGGTCCGCTTCATGGCCGTCGGCCACCTGCTGATCGTCGGCACCGTCCTGGACCTTCCCGACCACTACGTGCGGCCCACCGCGTCCCACTGATCCGGCACTTCGCCGCACGTCCGCGTTTCCGTCTCGCCATCCCGAGGCGGGCCGCTCGTCCCTCGTATTTATAGGTGTATCAATCAAAAGCCTGAGGAGCCTCACATGTCATCCCCCCAGACCGCCGCCGCGCGCGGCACCGCAACGCCCGCAACGCCGGCAAGGCCCGCACCGGACGCCCCCGCCCCGTACCCGCGACGCTGGTACACGCTCGGGGTCCTCTGCCTGTCCCTGCTGGTCATCGTGGTCGACACCACGATCGTCAACGTCGCGATCCCCACGCTCGCCGCCTCGCTGGACGCCGGCTCCGGCGCGCTGGCGTGGATCGTCGACTCCTACACCCTCGTCTTCGCGGCCCTGCTGCTGCCCGCCGGGAGCCTCGGCGACCGGTACGGGCGGCGCCGCGCCCTGTCCGCCGGGATGCTCGTGTTCGGCGCCGGGTCGCTGGGCGCGGCGCTGTCCGGCACCGCCGCGCAGCTCATCGCGGCCCGCGCGGTGATGGGCGCCGGCGCCGCGCTGATCATGCCGGCCACGCTCGCGCTGCTCACCGCCGTCTTCACCGACCCGGCCGAGCGGGCCAAAGCCGTCGGGCTGTGGTCGGCCGTCAGCGGGCTCGGCGTCGCGATCGGCCCGACCGCCGGCGGCTGGCTGCTCCAGCACTTCTCGTGGGGCGCGATCTTCCTGGTGAACGTGCCGGTCGTCGCGGCGGCGCTGGCCGGGGCCGCGTTCCTGGTGCCCGCCTCGTCCGCCCCGCACCGGCCGCCGCTGGACGCCGCCGGGACGGTCCTGGCCGTCGCCGGCCTCGGCGCCCTCACCTACGCCGTCATCCAGGCCGGCGAGGACGGCTGGGCCACCGCCGGCACGCTGGCGCGGTTCGCCGTCGCGGCCGTCCTGCTCGCGGCGTTCGGGTACTCACAGGTGCGCGCCGCCGCCCCGATGCTCGACCTGAGCCTGTTCCGGGACGGCCGCTTCACCGCCGCCGTCGCCTCGGTCACGGTGATGTTCTTCGGGCTGGCGGGCGTCACGTTCGTCCTCACCCAGATCTACCAGTTCGTCCTCGGCTACTCGCCGCTGGAGGCCGGGGTGCGCGCGCTCCCCGGCGCGCTCGCCCTCGCCGCCGCCTCCCCGCTCGGCACCCGCGTCGCGGCCCGGTTCGGGATCCGCGCGGCGATCACGGCGGGGATGGTCACCGCGGCGGCCGGGCTCGCCTGGTTCGCGACCGCCGACGGCGGCAGCGGCTACGGGCACTACGTGGTCGCCTCGGTGCTGCTGTCGGCCGGGATCGGGCTGACCATGTCGCCCGCCACCCAGTCGTCGCTGTCGGCGCTGCCGCCCGCCAAGACGGGGATCGGCTCGGCCGTCAGCAACACCAGCCGCAACCTCGGCACCGTCCTCGGCGTCGCGCTCGTCGGCAGCATCGCCGCCACCGTCTACAGCGGGCGGATGCCGGAGGGCCCGGCGGGCGAGTCCGTCGGCGCCGCCGCCGGGATCGCCCGGCACCTGCCCGCCCCGTCCGCCGCCGCGCTGCGCGACACCGCCGCCGCCGCGTTCGTGCACGGCGCCGACCTCGGCGTCCTCGTCACCGCCGCCGCCGTCCTCGGCACCGCCGCGCTGGTCGCGCGGCACCTCCCCGGCCGCCGCTGACCCGCGGGGACCGTCGACCAAAGTCGATGCCCGCGCCGACCCTGGACCGCTCCGGGGCCGGCGCGGGCTCGCTAGCGTTGGCGGCATGGATCCCGCCGGCCCCTCCCCCGCGACCGGCCCGTCCCGCCCCGCCGCCCGCATCGCCGCCCTGCTCGACCTGCGGCGCCCGTGGCGGGACTGGCTCGGCGACCTCGGCGTCACCGCCGGGGCGGCGGCGCTGGGCCTGCTGCTGCTCCAGGGGACGCTGGACGACCCGACGCCCGGCCAGCGGATCGTGGTGCCGCTGGACCTGTCGGCCGGCGCGGTCTCGCTGGTGTTCCTCCTGCTGTTCCGGCGGCGCTTCCCGGTGGCCGTCGCGGTGACGATGATGTTCGCGCAGTGGACGGCCACGTCGACCCTCGGCACGGCCGCCGCCGCCATGTACTCGCTGGCGATGCTGCGCCCGTGGCGGACGCTCCTGCCGGTCGCCGGCGGCAACCTGGCGCTGATCACCCTGCTCTTCTGGATCACCTCGCCCTGGGACCAGTTCCGCCAGGGCATCGTCATCTTCGGCCTGATCTACGCGGTGCTGATCACGACGGGGATGCTGGTGCGGTCCCGGCGGCAGCTCATCGCCTCGATGGAGGAGCGGGCGCGCGCCGCCGAGGAGGGGCAGCGGCTGCGGGTGGAGGAGGCGCGGCTGCTGGAGCGCGAGCGGATCGCGCGGGAGATGCACGACGTCCTCGCGCACCGCATCTCGCTGCTGGCCGTCCACGCGGGGGCGCTGGAGTTCCGTCCGGACGCGCCCGCCGACCAGCGCGCCGCCGCCGGGGTCATCCGGCAGAGCGCCTACGAGGCGATGGAGGACCTGCGCGAGGTCATCGGGGTGCTGCGCGGCGACTCCGGCGGCGCGGAGGCCGACCGCCCCCAGCCCGCGCTCACCGACGTGCCGGACCTCGTGCGGGAAGCGTCCGGCGCCGGCGGCGAGGTGGTCCTGGACGACCGGGTGCCCGACCCGGCGGGGGTCCCGGTCCGGGTCGGGCGGCACGCCTACCGGATCGTCCAGGAGGGGCTGACCAACGCCCGCAAGCACGCGCCGGGCGCGCGGGTCCGGGTGACGCTCGACGCGCCCGGCGGGACGGCGCTGACCATCGAGATCGTGAACCCGGTCCCGCCCGGGCTGCCGCCCGCCGCGCTGCCCGGCGCCGGCGCCGGGCTGGTGGGGCTCGGCGAGCGGGTCGCGCTGCTCGGCGGGACGCTGGAGCACGGCCGGACCGGGGACGGCCGGTTCCGGCTGCACGCCCGACTCCCACTGCCCGGCTGACCCGCCGAGCACGCCCGCGCAGCCCGGGCCGCGGGCAGGCAGGCCGCGCTGCGGAGCACGCCCGCGCTGGCCGGGCCGCCGTCCACGAAGGCCGCGCCGCGGGGCATGCAGGCCGGGGCGCCGGGCGCGTCGGCGCAGGCCGGAGGCATGGCGCCGGAAGTTGCGGGCATGGCCGTGGACATGGCTTCTGACTCCGCGCAGCCCGTCCTGGAGGAACTCGACCGGGAGGAGTGCCTGCGGCTCATCGCGCCCGGTGGCATCGGCCGGATCGCCTTCGAGGACGGCGAGGGGCCGACGGTGGTCCCGGTGAACTACGCCGTCGACGGCGAGTCGGTGGTGTTCCGCACCTCGCTGGAGGGCCGGCTGAACCGGAGCCTCCTGACCGCCGTGCCGGGCGGGCAGGTCCGGGCGGCGTTCGAGGTGGACGCGTTCGAGGTCGGCACGCACGAGGGGTGGAGCGTGCTGGTGCGCGGCGGCGCGCATCCCCTGGAGGGCGAGGAGAAGGAGCGCGCCGTCCGGGTCGACCCGTGGCCGGGGGGCGAGCGGGAGGCGTGGTTCAGCCTGTCCGCGGCGGAGGTCAGCGGTCGGCGGCTGCGGCGGCCGTGAGCGCGGGCCCCGGCGGCCCTAGGGTTGGGGGATGGACTCACCTCCCATCCGTGTGCTGATCGTGGACGACGACGCGCTCGTCCGGTCGGGGCTGTCGATGATGCTCGCGGGCGCCGGCGACCTGGAGGTGGTCGGGGACGTCGCGGACGGCGCGGAGGCGGTGCCCGCGGTGAACGAGCACCGCCCGGACGTGGTGCTGATGGACATCCGGATGCCGCGGCTGGACGGGCTGGCCGCCACCGAGCTGCTGCGCGCGCGCCGCGACCCGCCGGAGATCATCCTGCTGACGACGTTCGACACCGACGACCACATCCTGCGGGCGATGCGCGCGGGCGCGAGCGGCTTCCTGCTGAAGCACACCCCGCCGCCGGAGATCATCCAGGCGATCCGGCAGGTCGCGGCCGGGGAGCCGATGCTGTCCCCGGCCGTGCTGCGGCGGATGATGGCGTTCGTCGCGGACGCGGGCGCGGATCCGCGCAAGGCCCGCGCCCGCGAGCTGCTGGAGCGGCTCAGCGAGGGCGAGCGGGCGGTCGCGCTGCGGGTCGGCCAGGGCAGGACCAACAGCGAGATCGGCCGGGAGCTGTCGCTGAGCGTCGCGACGGTGAAGGCGTACGTGTCGCGGCTGCTGACGAAGCTGGAGCTGAACAACCGGGTGCAGGTCGCGCTGCTGGTGAACGACGCCGATCTCGAGGCGAGGTAGTCACTCGCGGGGGCCGAGCGGGACGTTCTCGAGCAGCACCGCCGCCGCCAGCCCGACCGCGAGCAGCGGCAGCCCGGCGAGGAACAGGTCGGAGAACGCCTGCGCGAACGCCTCGGCGACGCCGTGCCGGACCGGGCCGGGGAGGGTGTCGAGCACCTCGGGCCGGACGGCGTCGCCGAAGGCGGGCACCTTCCCGGCCGGGACGCGGCGTCCGACCTCCTCGGCGAACCGACTGGAGACGATGCCGCCGAACACCGCCATCCCGGCGGCGGTGCCGAGCATCCGGGACGCGAACACGCCGGAGCTGGCCGCGCCGAGGTCCCGCTTCGGCGCGGCGTTCTGCGCGATCAGCATGACGACCTGCTGCGACAGCCCCGCCCCGAAGCCGAGGACGGTCATGTAGAGCCCGGCGGTGACGAGGCCCGTGTGCACGTCCATCGTGGCGAGCAGGGCGACGCCGGCCGCGCTGATCGCCATGCTGGCGGCGGGGAGCCGGTGGTAGCGGCCGGTCCGCGCGATGTAGCGGCCGGCGCCCATCGACGCCGCCAGCAGGCCGATCATCATCGGCAGGAGCAGCAGTCCCGACTCGGTGGCGCCCACTCCCCCGACGACCTGGAAGAACATCGGCAGGTACGTGGCGAGCCCGAAGCCGGTCGCGCCGCCGACCGCGGCGACGGCGCACGCCACCGCGAACGACCGGTCGCGGAACAGCCGCGGCGGGATGATCGCCTCGGCGGCGCGGCGCTCCACGAGCACCCAGGCGGCGAGCAGCACCGCCGAGCCGGCGGCGAGGGCGAGGACCTCCGCCGAGTCCCACGCGTACCGGGTCCCGGCCCAGCTGGTGAGGAGTGTGAAGCAGGTGACGGCCGCGCCGAGCAGGGCGATGCCCGCGTAGTCGATGCGGGGCCGCCGGTCCGGCTTCGGCAGCCGCAGGAACCCCAGGGTGGTCGCGGTGGCGGCCAGGCCCAGCGGCAGGTTGACGTAGAACACCCACCGCCAGGACGCGTGGTCGGTGAGGAAGCCGCCCACCAGCGGGCCGGCGATGCTGGACACGGCGAAGATCAGCGCCGAGTAGCCCTGGTAGCGGGCCCGCTCGCGGGGTTCGAACAGCTCTCCCGTCAGCGCGAACATCGAGCTCATCAGGCAGCCGGCGCCGGCCCCCTGGACGACCCGGAACGCGATGAGCGCGTCCATCGACGGAGCGGCCCCGCACGCCGCCGAGCCCGCCAGGAACCCGATGAGCCCGGCGAGGAAGACCGGCCTGCGGCCGAACAGGTCCCCGAGCCGTCCGGACAGCGGGACGGTGACGCTGGTGGCCAGCACGTAGGCGGTGGAGACCCAGGCGAGCCGGTCCAGCCCGCCGAGGTCGCCGACGATCGTCGGCAGCGCGGTGCCGAGGACCGTCGCGTCCAGGGACGACATCAGCCCGGCGAGCATGAGCCCGCCGAACACCAGGACCCGGTGCCGGTGGCTCATGCCCGCCGGCGCGTCGTGGGCGATCGTCATGTGCGCTCCTCATTTCTATGCTGAAAGCATATGAATGCTAAGCACACAGATATGAGAGACGCAACCGGACTAGACTGGCGGCATGACCGACGAGGCACTGCACGCCGTCGAGCGGAACATGGTCAAGCTGCGCCGCGGCATGTCCCGCCAGCGGCTCGGCAGGGCGGCGATCCGGGACCACAACCTGCCCGTCGACGTGCAGGTCCTGCACGTCGTGGACGTCGTCGACGAGGGCCCCGACGAGCCCGGCCAGGAGATGAGCGTCGGCCTGGTCGCCACCCGCCTCGGCGTCGACGCCTCGCGCGGCAGCCGCATCGTCGCCGAGGCCGTCAAGTCCGGGTACGTCCGCCGCGTCGCGTCCCAGGAGGACGGCCGCCGCATCCACCTGGAGCTGACCCCGGCGGGCCGGTCCGTCGTCGAGGCGACCCGCCGCACCCGCCAGGAGCACTTCGCCAAGGCCATGCGGGACTGGACCGACGCCGAGCGCGCCGAGTTCGCCCGCCTCCTCGGCCGGTTCGTCGGCGCCTACGAAGGCTGACCGCGGCGGCGATTTGGCCCGTCCATGACCTTCTGGGAAACGGTTCGCTACCGTGCGTGACTAATGTCGGGAGTATGAGCTCCGACGCCGACCTGGACCGGATCGTCGACGCCGCCACCCGGCTGTTCGCCGAGCTCGGCTTCGACGGGACGTCCCCGCGCCTGATCGCCGACGCGGCGGGCGTCGACCCCGCGTCCGTCGACCGGCTGACCGGCGGCAAGACCGAGCTGTACCGGGAGGTGATGCGCCGGGCCACCGACGCCGAGAAGGCGGCGGTCGGCGGCGCGGCCGGCGGCTTCACGCCCACCCGGCAGGGCGTCGAGCGGCTGCTGGACCAGTACCTCGACTTCTACGCCGCGCACCCCGAGTACCTCGGGCTGTGGCTGCACCGCCGGACCGGCGACGCCGCCGACACCGCCGACCTGGAGGAGCAGTACGTCCGGCCGCGGCTCGGCGGGATCGTCGAGGCGCTGCGCGCCGAGGTCCCCGGCGACGTCGACCTCGACCTGACGGTCTGGACGATCCCCTGGGTGATCTCCGGCTTCCTCAGCCAGCGCGCGCTCGGGACGCGCGTGGACGAGGAGGAGCCCGAGACCGACGGGCCCTACCGGAAGGTCTCGCCGGCCGAGCTGGAGCGCTTCCGCGCCCACCTGCACATGCTCCTCGAACGCATGCTCATGCTGCCCGACGCCCCGGACGGGTGACCTCAGGGCAGGGCGACGGGTTCGAGCCGGGGCCGTTTCGCGGTGCGGCCGTCGCCCGACGAGCGGCCGCGCAGCCGCCGGACGACCCACGGCCCCATGAACCGGCCCGCCCAGGCCGCCTCCGTGCCCGCCCGGCGCCACGCCGGGACGGGCGGCAGCGGCGGGAGCGGATCGGACCAGGACGTTCCGTCGCCCGGCAGCCCGAGGGCGTGCGCGGCCGCCGCGGCGATGCGCGCGTGCCCGAGCGGGCTCGCGTGGATGCGGTCGAGGCTCCACAGCCGCGGATCCGTCGTCACGGCATGCGGGAAGGTGTCCACCACCAGGGCGCCGTGCCGGCCGGCCGCCGCGCGGATGCGCGCGTTGAGGTCGATCACCCGCGGCCGCAGGTGCCGCACCAGCGGCGCGATCTTCGCGACGTCGGGGAAGGTGAACGTGAGCACCCGCGCCCCGGCCCCGGTGAACGCGGCCAGCATCGCGTCCAGTTCCGCGGCCACCGCGGGCGCGTCGAACCCCGGCCGGACCAGGTCGTTCATCCCCGCCATGACGGTGACCAGGTCCGGTTCGAGGGCGAGCGCCGCGTCGGTCTGCTCCGCCCGCACCCCCGCCGCGAGCCGTCCCCGCACCGCGAGGTTGGCGTAGCGGAAGCCGTCCTCCTGCGCCGCGAGCAGCTCGGCCAGCCGGTCCGCCCAGCCCCGGTACCCGGTCCGCTCGTCGCCGTCGTTGAGTCCCTCGGTCTGGCTGTCGCCCACCGCGACGTACCTGAGGTAGCCCATCAGCCGACCCGCTGCCTCAGCACGGCCAGGGCCCATTCGCCCCACCGCTCGTTCTCGCGCTCGAACGCCAGGCCGCGCATGAGCGTCAGGTAGGGCCCGACGCGTTCGGCGTGCGCGAGGAAATCCTCCTCGGTGCGGCCGTCCAGCAGCCGCGCCCGCAGCCGCTCGAACCGGGCGATCTTCGCTCGCGCCCACTCCACCCGCTCCTCGACGGCGGACCGCACGCCCTCGGCGTCGCCGGCGTCGACGGCCTGCACCATGACCATCATCTCGTCGCGGATCGCGCCCGGGCGCGGCGGCCCGGCGGTGAACTCCCGCAGCTCCCGCCGTCCCGCCTCGGTCAGCGAGAACAACCGCTTGTTCGGCCGCCGCTCCTGCTCGACGACCCGCGCCTGGACGAGGCCGTCCTCGCGCATCCGGTCGAGCTCCCGGTACAGCTGCTGCGGGGTGGCCATCCAGAAGTTGGCCACCGACGCGTCGAACCCCTTGGCCAGGTCGTACCCGGACGCCTCGCCCTCCAGCAGCGCGGCCATCACCGCATGACGCAACGACATGCCCCGACGATAACCCGGGTTAATTACTCAAATTATTGAGTACCACAACATGTGATCATCCCCACGCTCCCCTACCCGCCGTCGTCCTGCCCGGCGGAGTCGGCGAAGGCCGGCAGGCCCAGTCGCGCGGCGATGGTCGATGCGAACCATGCGAAGTAGGGAGCGCCCGAATCCACCGCGGCTCGCGCCGCCGCGGACCATTCCGCGCGACGGAGCACGTCCAGATACCGCGCGAGGAGGCCGTCCCGCTGCCCGGGCGCGAGCCCGAAGCGGCCCGGGTCGCTTCCGGCCAGGTGATCGGCGATGTGCGCGGCCTGCGAGTAGCGCCCCCAGGACGGCCTCTGACCGGCGAGGTTTCCGGCATGAGCGGCCAGGACATGGCGGACCGGCGGGTAGCCGTCCCAGGTCATGCCCATGCCCCCGCAGCCGGCCATGATCGCCAGGAGGCGGCCGGTGTGGTCGATCAGTTCGTCGTCGGGGGCGTCACCGGTGATCGCCTCGTGGAGATGGGCGGCGGTGGCGACCCGGCCCGCGAAGTACCCGTTCAGGAAGTCGCCGTCGCACGCTCGTCTCAGCAGCCACGAGCGCGCTTCACCGCCGCCCCGGCGGCAGAGCGCCTCGACGACGTACACGCGCCCCCAACCGCCGACGCGTTCGGCGAGCCAGAGAAGCGCGGCGGTGCCGTCCCGTCGCCGTTCGAGCGCGTCGGCGGCCAGGGCTCCGAAGGTGTCGGAGAGCAGGCCGATGGTGCGGACGAGCGGGATGTCCTCCTCCGCCGGTTCCGTCGCCAGCAGCGCCAGACCGATCAGCACTGAGCAGCGGTCAGGGCTGTGCCGGATCAGCCATCGCCCGGTCCGCCGGACGAGCACCGGATCGGTGCGCAGCGCTGCCGCGCTGATGTGCTCGTTGCGGTGGATCGGGACGTCCACCTCGTGGAAGGCCCACACCAGATCGGCAGGTCGCGCGGACGGCCGCGCGAAATGCGCGTCGAGGATCGCGGCCGCCGCCTTACCGCGGCCGCGTTGATCGTTCGCAGGATTCCGGGGGCGCCCTCGCCTATGCCGGTCCTCGTCCGGATATGGCATGCCGTCGCGGGACAGCGGGGCGTCCGGACCCAGCCGGTGCAAGCGGAGGGCGTGGTCGTACAGGCTGCTCTGGTCTCCGGGCGCGCCCGGCTCGCCGTGCCCGCTCACCTGCGTGCGCGCGACTCGATTCTCTCGATCATGCGCACCAGCATGGCATGCCGCCGCAAACCGTTTATTCGGGCGCGCGCCGGGTGGCGGTGACGGTGACGGTGGCGTAGGGCATGGTGAAGGCGCCGCCGAGCGCGTCTATGGCGGCGCCGACGCCGTCCAGCACCTCCGCGACCTGGTCGGCGGGCAGGCGGGTGAGGGTTCCTTGGGTCGGCATCTGGTCCAGCCACTCGTCGCGGGTGTAGGTGCGCTCCCACTCGAACCGCCACTGTTCGGGGGCGGCGAATCCGCCGGCCTTCTCGATACCCGCGGCGGCCTTGTCGAGGATCGGCTGGTAGGCGTCCAGCCCCTGCTTCGCAGCCTGACCGGCGGCGCGCACGTTGAACGGCGAGTCCGGCGCGACGCGCTGGTAGGTCTCGACGAAGGCGTCCGTGACCTCGTCCGGCAGCTGGAACACGTGCCAGAAGACGGCCAGGCGGCCCGCGGGACGCAGGACCCGGGCGGCCTTGGCGGCGCCGGCGACCGGGTCGACCCAGTGCCAGGCCGTGCCGGCGACGGCGGCGTCGAACGTCCGTCCGGCCGGGTTCCAGTCCTCGATGGTCGCCACCTCGACGTCGACGCCCGTGCCGCGCGCGAACGCGGCCATCCGCCCGTCCGGCTCCACGCCGAGGACCCGGCATCCGGCCGCCTGGAACTGCCGCGCCTCGATGCCGGTGCCGCAGCCGATGTCGAGGACGTCGCGTCCCGGGCTGCCCGCGATGATCCGTTCGATCAGCGCGTCGGGGTATGGCGGGCGCGTCCGGTCGTAGCGTTCGGCGTCGGCGCCGAAGGACTCGGCCACGTCCCGGTGCCGGTGGGTGTCGGGGGTGGAGATCCGCTCCGGCGGTAGAGTGGTCATGTGCCCACTATAAATGGGCGGTCGCCCACTCTGTCAACGGGCGCACGGAGGGAGAGGTGCACTGTGCCGACCGGAGTGGCCCTGCGGGACGCGCGCCAGCAGCTGTTCGACGCGGCCGAGCGCGTCCTGCTCCGCGACGGGCCGAACGCGCTGACCAGCCGGGCCGTCACCACCGAGGCCGGCTGCGCCAAGGGCGTCCTGCACCGGCACTTCGACGACTTCGACACGTTCCTCGCCGAGCTCGTCGAGGACCGCATCGCCCGCGTCGAGGCGCAGGAGGCGGCGCTGTGCGGGTCGGCCGGGACCGGGACCGTCACCGGCAACCTCGCCGAGGCCCTGACCACCGTGTTCGAGTCGGTCGCGGTGGCCATCGTCGCCCTCATCACCTCGCGGGACGAGCTGCGCGCGAAACTCCGCGCGACCCGGCCGACCGGGGTCCCGCTGGCGTCCGAGGCGACCGCGATGATCGCCTCCTACCTCGCCGCCGAACGCGACCTCGGCCGCATCGCCGCCGACGCCGACATCGACACCCTCGCCCCGATGCTGGTCGGCGCCGGACACCTGGTCTTCGCCGACCGCACCGGCCCCCGCCCGGACGCCGAAGCGGTCCGCAAGGTCGTCACCACGACCATCGCCGGCGTCGCCCGCGACCGTTGAGCTATGGCGTGTTGCCCTTTTGCGGGACCGCATGAGGGCGACACGCCACAACCGGACGAGCCGAGGGGCGGGTCAGGCCGCTCGCGCGCAGCAGCGCCGGTGTGAGGACGAACAGGGCGGCGGCCAGAGCCGCGATCGCGAGCATGGCTCCGCGCAGCCCGACGGCATCGGCCCACACCCCGACGTAGACCGGGCCGAGGAGGAACCCGAGGTAGGACACGGTCGTGACGACGGAGGTCGCGCGGCCCAGGCGGGTCTCCTCGACGTTGCGGGAGACGATGCCGAGCAGCGTCGGGAACAGCACCGCCGTCCCGGCGGCGGCCACCGCCAGGCCCGCCCCGGCGACGAGCAGCGTCGGCGCCACCGCGATGAGGGCCGCACCGGCCGCCGCGGCCGTCGCGCCACCGAGCAGAACCGCGCGCGCATGGGCCGCCCCGAGTCCGCCGGCGGCGAAGCGGGTGACCGCGACCACGCCGGCGAACACGGCCGGCGCGACGGCGCTGAGCCCGCCGCCCGAATGGAGTTCGTCGTGGGCGAAGACCGCGCTCCAGCTCTGGTGGGCGTTCTCTCCGGCGAATCCGAGCGCGCCCAGCGTCCCGATGAGCACGAACGGGGCGATCCGGCCTCGCCCGGCCGGAGCCGGTTCCGGGACGTGCTCGCGCGTTCGACCGGCGTCGTCGTCCAGCGCCTTGAACAGGGCGGCGCCGGCGATCAAAGAGACGACGGCCACGGCCGTGAACGGGACCGCGACCGGCAGCGACGCGGCCGCCCCGGTGGCGAGGCTCGCGAGGACCACGAGACCCGAGAAGACGCCGTGGGCGCGGGTGATGACGGGGCGCCCGGCGATCCGCTCGGCACGGCCCGCGACCGCGTTCATCGCCACGTCCGCCGCCCCGCTGGTCGCGCCGACGACGGCCAGCCCCGCGGACAGAGCCGCCAGGTTCACCGCGGTCAGGACCATCGCGGCGCCGGCGCAGCCGAGGGCGGCGATGGCCGCGCCCGCGACCCGCGCTCCCCAGCGATCGAGCGCCCGGCCCATCAGCAGCATCGCCGGGAGCGCGCCCGCGCCGACGAACAGCAGCGCGAAGCCGAGCCGTCCGTCGTCGAGGCCGGCCTGCTCCCGCACCCGCGGCACGGAGGCGCCCCACACGCCCCAGAACGCGCCGAACGCCGCGAAGGCCACGACCGCCGAGGCGATCAGCCGGCGTGGCGAACGAACGGAGGTTTCCGACATATGTTTAACGATACACACGCTCGCTAGGGTGGTCGCCATGGAATCGTCCGCGGGTTCGAAGCGGGTGACGCTCGCGCAGGTCGCCGAGCTGGCCGGCGTGTCGGTCATGACCGCCTCGTACGCCTACAACCGGCCGGAGCGCGTGTCGGACCGGGCCCGGTCGAAGGTGCTCGACGCCGCCGAGCGGCTGGGGTACGCCGGTCCCGATCCGAGCGCCCGGTCGCTGCGCCGCGGCAGCACCCGCACGCTCGGCGTCGTCATGGGCGAGCATCTCAGCTACGCCTTCGAGGACCCGGAGGCGGCGTCCTTCCTGGCGGGCATCGCCGACGTCTGCGCCGACCGCGGGTACGGCATGACGATCCTGCCGATCACGGGCGCCGCCGACGACGGCCGGCGCGTGACCGAGGCCGCCGTCGACGGGTTCGTCGTCTGGACCACGTCCGACGACGACCCGGTCCTGTCGGCCGTCCAGGCCGTGAAGCGTCCCGCCGTGGTCCATGGAGGTCCCGAGGTCGCCGGGCTCGGGCTGGTCGGCATCGACAACCGTGCGGCGGCCCGCGCGGTGGGCGCTCTCGCGTTCGCGGGCGCGGAGCGTCCGGCGGTGGTGAGCTTCCCGCTCTCCCGGGACCGGATCAGCACGATCACGTCGGGCATCGATCCGGCGGACGTCCTGTTCCCGGTGACGCGCGAGCGGCTGGAGGGCTACCGGCTGGCGGCCGAGGACGCCGGCATCGCCTGGCGCGACGTGACGGTCGCCGTATGCGCGCGCAATGACACGGCCGAGGCCGAACGGCTCACGGCGGCCCTTCTGGCCGCCCCCGAGCCGCCGGACGCGATCGCCGCGATGAGCGACCAGCAGGCGGCCGGGGTCGTCCACGCCGTCCGCGCCGCCGGCCGCACAGTCCCCGGCGACGTGGCGGTGACCGGGTGGGACGACGCGGCGGTGGCGGAACGGCTGGGCCTGACGACCGTCGCGCAGTCGCTCCGCGACCAGGGCGCCGCCTGCGCCCGTGCCGCACTGGGCGAGGATCCCGACGCTCAGGCCGCCGAGTGGTCCCTCGTCCGCCGCACCAGCACCCGCCCCTGACCAACGCCCGGCCGGGGACGCAGCGGCACCCGCCAGCCAGACCGGCCCCGCTTCGCAGGCGCCTCACGTCCGCCTATGCGTCGTAAAGCCCACGCTTGACGTCACCGAGAAACGCCGCCCACGCCGTCAAGCTGAAAGCCAGCACCGGCCCCGACGGATCCTTCGAGTCCCGCGCCACAACGCCCCGCCCCATGCTCGCGACCTCGACGCACGCGGTGCCCGAACCCCCGCTGTGACTGCTGGTACGCCACTGCACTGTGGACGTCTCCTGCCCGCTCATAGGTCGTGAACGCCGCGCTTGACGTCAGCCAGGAACGTCCACCACTCCCCCGGGCTGAACGCCAGCACAGGCCCTGACGGATCTTTAGAGTCCCGCGCCACAATGCGCTGCGTCACGCTCCCGACCTGCACGCACTCGGTGCCCTGCCCGCAACTATGACTGCTGGTCCGCCACCGCACTGCGGACGTTCCCTGGCCACTCATGAGTCATGGACCCCCCGCTTCACCTCAGCCAGGAACGCCCGCCACTCCTCTGCGCCGAACGTCAACACCGGCCCGGACGGATCCTTCGAGTCCCGCGCCGCGACGCTCTGAGGCAAGCAGGCGACCTCGACACACTGGGTTCCCTGACCCGAACTGTGACTACTGGTCCGCCAACCAGCACCGGCAAAGCTCCGCTCACTCACGCGTCATATACCCCGCGCTTGACGTCGGCGAGGAACGTCTGCCACTCCCCCGGCGTGAACGCCAGCACGGGCCCGGACGGGTCTTTCGAATCCCGCGTCGCGATGGTGCGCCTCGGCTCCACAAGACCCACCTGCACACATTCGGTGCCAGAACCACCGCTGTAGCTGCTGGTCCGCCATTGGACGGTGTAAGGAGTCTGCTCAGTCATAGTTCGGAGACTATCTGTTCGATCAGCTCACGGGAATCACTTTCAGGAAGTGCGATTTCGCGGAGAAGGTCGAACGTTCTCCTGTAGTGATCGACGTCTGACGGCTCGTCCACATACCACGTCCGAGTCATGCTGTGAAGGGTCACCACCTCGAGCAGTCCTTCCGGGCCTACTCCCATGATGGTGAATGCACCGTCCAGGCCGGGATGACTCTCAACGGCGAAGGGAAGGACCTGGAGTTCGATATGGGCACGCCCGCCCATCTCCAATAGCTTGATCATCTGGTCGCGCATGACGCGCCGACCGCCCATGCGCTGCCGGAGCGCCGCCTCTCCGAGGACGATGACGATCTTGGGAGGCTGCGGGAGATCGTGAATCTTCTGGCGGTGGAGACGAAACCTGATGTCGGTCTCGATCTCTTGGGGAGTACGCCGAAGCGCGGTCCCCGAGCCGCCGATCACCACGCTGGCGTAGTCGTCGCACTGCATCAGCCCGTGCACCACTTGTGGCGCGAAGCTGCAGATGTACAACGCGTCGGCTTCCAGGGAGGCGAAGTCGACGACGCCGGGGGCGAGGCGCTCGTCGAAGTCGTGCCACCAGCCGTCCTGGCGGCCCTGGGCGGCGAGGGAGAGGAGCCGGCTGCGGACGAGGGTGTCCGTGACGCCGTAAACGTCCAGAATATGTTTGAGGTCGCGGGGACGAATGGCGCGATGGCCGTTCTCGTAAGCGCTGAGCGAGGCCTGCGAGCGGTCGAGGAGTCGGCATGCGGCGCTCTGGGTCAGGCCGAGGCTTTCCCGGAACATGCGCAGCGAGTCGCCGATCTTCCGGCGGCGGTAGGTCTGCCGGTCGTATCCCATGACCCGCACGTTGTCACACTGCGTACATGATCGCCTCCCTCCGGCGAGAAGTTAGAAATATTCGTTCTTCGCATGTTCACCTTCTCTATGGGCGGCCCTACGAATACCTCTCATCTGCCGGAAGCATGTTGTTGAGTGGGCGGGCCGGCCTTGACTCTTGCGGGTGTCGAAGAGAGGGAGGACGCGATGGCATCCGGCAAGGCTCGATATGTATGGACGGGCACGGGGAACGGTATGGAGCTTCTGGGGACGCTCACGCTTCCCGGAGTTGACCGTTCCGTCCCTTATGCTCGGCTTTTTCTGCGGGACACGCTGGTTCCGGGGCACATCTCCCCGGGGTCGGAATTGCTCGCGGACATGGCGCTGGTGGTGGACGAGCTGGCAGCGAACGGGATCCGGCACACCGCGTCCGGGAAGGGCGGAAAGATCACGATCGCGCTGTGGGCGGGACGCGGGGTGCTGCGCGCCGAGGTGACCGATGACGGCGCGGGCGGCGCGCGGCCGGTCGTGCGGACGGATCCGGGCGGTGAGAGCGGGCGCGGGCTGCACATCGTCGCCGCGCTCGCGAAGGCGTGGGGCCACCGCCCCGACGGCCCCGGCACGACCGTGTGGGCCGACTTCCCGTCATTGGGCTGTGCGGGCCGGCCATGAATGCGCGGATTATGGCCGGTCGATTCTCGTTTTAAGCCATTCCAGGGCGGCGACGCCTTGGGCGGTCTGGAAGGCGCGGAGGGTGGGCAGGCCCGGCGGGGACGGTTGGCGGCCCTGCCGGACGAGGAAGCCGGCCCAGGCGATGAGGGCGGTCGTCACCGCGTCGGGATCGGCGTCCCGGGCGAGGGGGTGGGCGGCGAAGAGTTCCTCGCAGGGCGGGCCGCCCTGCATGCGGACGCTGGGCAGGAGCAGGAGCAGGTCGAACCAGGGCGCGGCGGTGCAGGCCCAGGGCCAGTCGACGACGACCACGCGATCCGGTGTGAGGAGGAGGTTGTCGGCTCGCAGGTCGGCGTGGGCGAGGGTGGTGCCGTTCACGGCGGCGGGCCAGGCGGGCTCGCGGGACGCCAGCCGCGGCAGGTGGCGGGCGGCCCACGGGTCGAGGCCGGTGAGGTCGTCCTCGCCCCGGCGGTGCGCATCGGCGAGGAGACGCCATCCGCGGAACTCGTCGGCGAACCGCGTCTCGGCCGATGGGGCGCGGACGGGGGCGGGAGTCAGGCTGCGGGCCAGGTCGGAAACGGCGGCCAGGACGCGGTCCAGTTCCGCGCGGTTCCACGGCTGGGCCGGGGGCGCGCCGTCGACGTCCTCGAACAGCAGGACAACCCAGCCGTCGCGGTCGAACGACCCGAGGAACGCGGGCGTGGGCGCGTGGGCGGGCAGCGCGGCGGCGATCGACGCCTCGGACCGGTGGATGCCGGGACTGTCCGGGTTCGGCGTCGGCCCGACCGCCTTGACGAAGGCGCGGCGGCCGTCGGCGAGGCGCAGCCGCGCGGCGACGCCCGGGGAGAACCCGCCGCGCTGGGTGGCGGCCTCGGCGACGCGGCCGCCGAGGGCGTCCTCGACGGCGGCGCGTAGGTCGGCGGGGACGGCCGTCCAGGGCAGGCGTTCACCGGCGGCGGGCGGCGGGACGGCGGGCGTGGCGTCGACGGACGGGGCCATTCCCGCATGCTGCCGACGCTGCGGGTTCGAGCGCAACGGATTTCCGTTCTGTCAGCCGGCTGACAAAGGCGCGCCGTGAAGTTGGTCACAGGCTTCATTACGTGCCGCGCAGGCGTGGGCGACAGTTTCCGGCAACCACCCCGAGGCCGGAGGTCTTCCCATGAGCACGCTCAGTCGCCGTTCATTCCTGCAGGTGTCCGCCGGGAGCGGGCTGGCCGTCGCGCTGGGCGGAGCGCTGGGGCGCCCGGCGTCCGCCGCCGAAAGGACGGACTACAAGGCGATCGTGGTCGGCTCCGGGTTCGGCGGGTCGATCAGCGCCTACCGGCTCGGGCAGGCCGGCGTGGACACGCTCGTCCTGGAGCGCGGCCAGGAATGGGCGACGGACCCGCAGAAGGCGGTGTTCGGGTCGCAGCTGAACTACAGCGAGAAGATGTTCTGGTTCCGCAATTACGCGGACTGGCCGATGGTGCTGCCGTTCCCGATGACGCCGTACGCGGGCGTCATGGAGGTGTCGAACGAGAAGAACCTCAACATCGCGTGCGGGGCGGGGCTCGGCGGCGGGTCGCTGGTGTACACGTGCGCGACGGTGGCGCCGCCGCAGAAGTACTTCGAGAAGCTGTTCCCGGCGGACATCACCTATCAGGAGATGACGTCGAAGTGGTACCCGAAGGTGCAGTCGGTGCTGAAGCCGAGCGTGATGCCGGACGACGTCTACGGGTCGGCGCCGTTCACGCATTCGCGGGTGTGGGACCAGCACGTCGCGAAGGCGGGCTACACGTCCGAGAAGCTCATGTCGATGTTCAACTGGGACGTCGTCCGCAAGGAGCTCGCCGGGACGGTGCGGCCGTCCGCCATCGCGGGCGAGACGGATTTCGGGTGCAGTGACGGCGCCAAGAACAGCCTGACGGTGAACTACATCCCGGCGGCGAAGGCCACCGGGAAGGTGCGGTTCCAGACGATGAGCGAGGTGCAATCGGTCGGGATCGGGACGGACGGCAGGTACCGGCTGGCCGTCCGGCATCTCGACGCCGCGGGCAAGACGCTCGACACCGTCGAGTACACCTGCGACCTGCTCTTCCTGTGCGCCGGGACGCTCAACACCAACCGGCTGCTGGTCGCGGCGCGGGAGACGGGCGCGCTGCCCGACCTCGACGCGTCGGTGGGGACGGGGTTCGGCGACAACGGCGACCAGTACGTGGGGTACAGCTACGCGGGACAGGCGGGGCCGAGCCAGGGGGCGCCGAGCGCGTCCACGTTCTTCGTGGACGGGGAGTTCGAGCTGCCGATGCGGGTGGAGAGCTGGCAGCTCATCGAGGCGCAGGGGCTGCCGATCGTCCAGACCCTCGTGATGACCGCCGATCTGGAGAACCGGGCGACGTTCGGTTACGACAAGGCGAGCAGGACGGTGAAGCTGTCCGACTTCGCGGGCAAGGCGGACGCGGCGGCGAAGTCGGCGTCGGACTGGGTGAACAAGGTGATGCACGCCAATTCCGACGCCATCCCGATCTCGGTGCGGTGGCCGGCGACGCTGACCGCGCATCCGCTGGGCGGCTGCGTGCTCGGCCGGTCGTCCGACCTGTACGGGCGAGTGAAGGGCTACAAGGGCCTGTACGCGCTGGACGGGTCGATGATCCCGGGCAGCGTCGGCGGCGCGAATCCGTCGTTCACGATCGCCGCGCTCGCGGAGCGCGGCATCGCCGACATCATCGCCAAGGCCGGCTGACGCCGCCCGGGGTCCCGGTCAGGCGTTCGGCGGCAGGGCCGTCCCGGCGCCGCGGCGGCGGACGGACACCGTCTCGGCGCGGCGGTGCTCGGGCATGCTGGGCGTCTCGGCGCCCTCCACCTCGAAGCCGAGGTCCTCGATCATCTCCAGGTCCGCCTTGCCGGCCTGGCCCTCGCTGGTCAGGTAGTCACCGAGGAAGATCGAGTTGACGACATGCAGGGCGAGCGGCTGCAGGCTGCGCAGGTGGATCTCGCGGCCGCCGGCGAGCCGGACCTCCGCGTCCGGGTGGACGAACCGGACCATCGCGAGGATGCGCAGGCAGCGCTGCGGGGTGAGCGCCCACCGCTCGGCGAGCGGGGTGCCGTCGAACGGGATGAGGAAGTTGACGGGGACCGAGTCCACGTCGAGGTCGCGGAGCGCGAACGCGACGTCGACGAGGTCCTCGTCGGTCTCCCCCATCCCGGCGATCAGGCCGGAGCACGGGGACAGGCCCGCGTCCTTGGACTTCTGGACGGTGTCCTGCCGGTCGCTGAAGTCGTGGGTGGTGCAGATGTCGCCGTACACGCCCTCGGAGGTGTTGAGGTTGTGGTTGTAGGCGTGGGCGCCGGCCTCCGCGAGCCGCTCGCCCTGGCCGTCGCGGAGCAGGCCGAGGCAGGCGCAGATCTCCACGTCACCGCGCTCCTTGATCGCGGCGATGGTGTCGGCGACGCGCTCGACGTCGCGGTCGGACGGGCCGCGGCCGCTCGCGACCAGGCAGACGCGCTTGGCGCCCGCCGCCATCCCCGCGGCGGCGGCGTCGGCGGCCTCCTCGGGCTTCAGCCAGGTGTACTTGAGGACGTCGGCCTTCGAGCCGAGCCGCTGCGAGCAGTACGAGCAGTCCTCGGGGCACAGCCCGGACTTGAGGTTGACCAGGTAGTTCAGCTTGACCCGGCGGCCGAACCAGTGCCGGCGGACGCGGCCGGCGGCGGCCACCACGTCGAGGATGTCGTCGTCGGACGTCGCCAGCACCGCCAGCGCCTCGTCCCGCGTCGGCGGCTCGCGCCGCAGTCCCTTGCCGGCCAGGGTCTCGAGAAGGCTCATGACAGACGATCCTTGCAGAAGGCCCCCGCCGTGTTGATGAGCAGGTCCGACAAACCGGACCGATCAGGCTTTGTATCGCAGGACCGAGCAGAGCGCGTCGAGCGCGGCGGGGTAGCCGGACTGGAGCGGGGTGCTGTAGCCGACGACGAGGCCGGGCGGGCGCCCGTCCGGCCGCTGCCAGAACTCGCCGAGCGGCTGCAGCGCGAGGCCGCGCGCCGCCGCCCGCGCCATGACCTCGTCCTCGCCGGGGCCGTCGTCCGGGAGCAGGACGAGGGCGTGCAGCCCGGCCGCGACGCCCAGCACCCGGACGTGCGGCGCCCGCCGCCGCAGCGCCTCGACCAGCGCGTCCCGGCGGCGCCGGTATCGCAGCCGGGCGGCGCGCACGTGCCGGTCGTAGGCGTGCCCGGTGATCAGGTCGGCGAGGACGAGCTGCCCGAGCGAGGGGGTGTGCGCGTCGGCGAGGCGCTTGGCCTCCGCGACGGGCTCGACCAGGGCGGCGGGCAGCACCAGCCAGGCCAGCCGCAGCGCCGGGGCGAGGGTCTTGGACGCGGTGCCCGCGTAGACGACGTGGCCGGGCGCGGTGCCCTGCAGCGAGCCGACGGGCTGGCGGTCGTAGCGGAACTCGCCGTCGTAGTCGTCCTCGACGACGAGCCCGCCGGTGTCGCGCGCCCAGGCGGCAGCGGCGCGGCGGCGGCCGGGGGCGAGCGTGGCGCCGGACGGGTACTGGTGCGCCGGGGTGAGCACCAACGCGCCGGCGTCCATGGGCAGGTCGGCGCGGGCGCCGAGGCCGTCCACCGGCAGCGGGACGATCCGGAGCCCGGCCCGGGCGACGATCATGCGGTGGTACGGGTGGCCGGGCTCCTCCATCGCGACGGCGGACGTCCCGGCGTCGCCGAGGACCCGGGCGAGCAGGCCGAGCCCCTGCGCGTACCCGGAGGTGATCACGATCCGGCCGGGGTCGGCGTCGACGCCCCGGACGCGCCGCAGGTAACCGGCGAGCGCGGCGCGCAGCTCGGGCCGCCCGCGCGGGTCGCTGAGCGCGTGCACCTCCGGGCCCGCCGTGGTCAGCACGCGGCGCGTCGAGCGCAGCCAGGCCGACGCGGGGAACGTGCCGAGGTCGGGACGGCCGGGCCGCAGGTCGTGCGCGACCGTCCCGGCGGTCGCCCACGAACCGGCCCACACGGGCCCGCCGGACGGAGCGGGCGCGGACGGCTCGGGCGCGAGCTTCCCAGGCACGGCGTTCCCGGGCGCGGGCGCCTCGGGCTCGGCGGAACGAACCTCGGCGGAATGAACCTCGGCGGGGCGGACCTCGGCGACCCGGGTCGCGGCGCCCTGGCGGGCCGTCAGGTAGCCCTCGGCGATCAGCTGGTCGTAGGCGGCCGTCACGGTGCCCCGCGAGACGCCGAGCTGGGCGGCGAGGGCGCGCGTCGACGGGACGACCGCGCCCGGCACGAGGCGCCCCGTCCGGACCGCGTCGCGGAGGGCGCGTTCGAGGGCGTCCCGCCGCCCGCCGGACGGGTCGAGCTCCAGATGCAGGTCGACTCCCGAACTGGTCCAGTCTTCCGCCATGGAACTGGATCTTAAGGTTGGTCCGGTCGCGCCCTAGATTCGCGGCATGATCACTTTCGCGCAGCTCAGCGACACCCACCTCGACGGCGGGCAGCGCGCCGGCGAACGCGCCCGCCGCGTCATGCGCCACCTGGACGGACTGCCGCTCGACGCCGTCCTCGTCACCGGGGACATCGCCGACCACGGCGCGCCCGCCGAGTACGAGGAGGCCCGCGAGGTCCTCCGGTCGCCGCACCCCGTGCTGACCTGCCCGGGCAACCACGACAGGCGGGAGCCGTTCCGGAAGGCGCTGCTCGGCGAGGAGCGGTCCGGCGCTCCGGTCGACCGGGTGCACGAGGTCGGGGGCGCGGTCTTCGCCATGTGCGACTCGTCCGTCCCTGGGGAGGACCACGGCTTCCTCGCCGACGACACCCTCGAATGGCTGGACGGCGTGCTCGGCGAACGTCGCGAGGCACCGGCCTTCGTCTGCTTCCACCACCCGCCGGTGACGCTCGGCGTCCCGTACGTCGACGGGATCCGGCTGTTCGGGGCGGAACGGCTCGCCGCCGTGCTCGACCGGCACCCGCAGGTGGTGGCGGTGCTGTGCGGGCACGCGCACACGGCGGCGGCCACCACATTCGCCGGACGGCCGCTGCTGGTGGCGCCGGGGGTCGTCTCCACGATCCGGCTCCCCGGGCAGGACGGCCCCATCGCCGACTACGAGGCGCCGCCCGGCGTCGCGTTCCACACGCTGGACGACGAGCGGCGCCTCACGACCCACTACCGGGCGGTCACCGGTGGGTCGTCCACGTCCGCGTGATCTCCTCGGCGGCGTCGCGGACGAGCGCCCGGTACCGGTCGACGGCCTCCGGGGTGAAGCGGTGCCGGGGGCCGCAGACGCTGATCGAGCCGTGCACCTCGCCGTCCGGGCCGAACAGCGGCGCGGCGACCGACCCGGCGTCGGCCTGCCGCTCCCCCAGCGAGACGCCGACGCCGTCGCGGGCCGTCTCGGCGAGCTGCGCGCGCAGCGCCGCCACGTCGGTGACGGTGCCGGGGGTCAGCGCGGCCAGCGGGCGGGCCAGCAGCGCCTCGCGGCGCTCCTCGGGCAGGAAGGCGAGGATCACCTTGCCCGAGGAGCCCGCGTGCAGCGGGAACCGGCGGCCGACCTCGACGGTCATCTTGACCTCGTGCGGGCTCTCGAACTGGTCGAGGTAGACCCGCTCGTCGGCGACGAGCCCGGACAGCGTCGTCGTCTCGCCGGTCTCGTCGCGCAGCCGGCGCAGCACCGGCGCGGCGGCGTTGCGGACGTTGAACCGGCGCAGCGCGCTGACGCCGAGCGCGACGGCGGCGGGCCCGAGCCGGTACCCGCCGGGGTCGGCCTCCAGCATCTCCCGCGACACCAGCGACTGCAGGATGCGGTGCACGACGGCCTTGGAGATGCCGAGCTCCCGGCTGATCGCGCTGACGCCGAGGTACTGCGGCCCCCCGGCGAACAGCAGCAGCACGTCGGCGACGCGGCCGGCCACCTCCGTGCCGGACGACTGCCGTTCCGCGGTCTGGTTGGTCACCCGATGATCCTAGGGAGCCGTCAGCGGCCGCGCCGCAGGTACTTGCCGACCGGGTCGCCGAGCACCTCGCCGCCGGAGTACACGTGGTTGCCGCGCACGAACGTGTCGGTGACCTTCGCGGTCATCGGGAAGCCCTCGAACGGGGTGTACTCCTGCGTGGACTCCGAGTCGGCGGCGCGGACCGTCCAGGACACGTCCGGGTCGACCAGCGCGATGTCGGCGTCGTAGCCCTCGGCGATGGTGCCCTTGGTGAGCAGGCCGTAGCGGCGGGCCGGGTTCCACGAGGTCAGCTGCGCGACGCGCTGCAGCGGCAGCCCGCGCTTAACGCCCTCGCCGACCAGGCCGGGCAGCAGGTACTCGGCGCCGCCGAACCCGGACTTGGCGAGGAAGATGTCGTCGCGGTCGGCGCCGAACTTCATCTCGTCGCGGCAGCAGGCGTGGTCGCTGACGACCCAGTCGACCTCGCCGGCGAGGACGTGCCGCCAGAGCGCCTCGACGTCCTCGCGGTCGCGCAGCGGCGGGTTGACCTTGCCGCCCAGGCCGTGCGCGGTGTCGACGTCGGCGAGCAGGTGCCCGATGGTGACCTCGCGGCGGAAGTCGATGTGCGGGAACGCCGACGCCATGGTCAGCGCCGCCGACAGCGCCTTCTCCGACGACAGGTGCAGCAGGTTGATGTTCGGCAGGCCCGTCTCGTGCGCGAGGTAGGAGGCGATGGTGACGGCGAGGCCCTCGGAGTGCGGCGGGCGCGAGGCGCTGTAGGCGCGCAGGCCGGTGAGCTTGCCCTCCTTCTCGACCATCTTGGTGTACGCCGTCATGATCTCGGCGGTCTCGCAGTGCAGCGACAGCGAGATGTGGTCGGCGTAGTCCGACAGCTGCTCACGGGCCTTCTGGATGCCGCGCATGACGAACTCGAAGTGCGCGATGTCGTACCGCTCGTCCGGCGGCGTCATCAGGAACTCGCTCTGGCTGGTGGAGCGGCCGTGCAGCCCGTGGCTGCCGTAGAACATGAAGATCTTGAACGAGGTGACGCCGTGCTCCTCGACGAGGTAGGGGATCTCGTCGATGTGCTCGGCCATCATCGGCGCCAGGTGGAACGCGTAGTCGACGTAGGCGTTGCCGTTCGCGGCGCTCAGCACCTCGGGGAAGAACTCGCGGTACGGGCCGCCCTTGTTCAGGTAGTACTGCCCGGTGCGCATGTAGGTCAGCGACGTGGTGACGCCGCCCTGCGCGCTGGCGCGGCTCTCCGAACGGGTGTCGGTCGCAAGCTCGTTGTAGATGCCCCAGTGCTGGTGGGCGTCCACCACGCCGGGGAACGCCAGCTTGCCGCCGCCGTCCACCACCGTCGCGGCATCGTCATCGGGCAGGTCGGGCGCAAGGCGGACGATGGTGCCGTCGTTGACGGCGATGTCGAGGCGCTCGGGCTCGGCGCCCTCGGGGGCGTCGGGGCGGACCACCCGCACGTTCTTCAGCAGCAGCTCGGTCGTGGCCAATTCATCTCTCCTCAGTGTCGTGGGGTGGTCGGCGTTCGAAAGGGTCAGGGGGTGGGGCGGCGGCGCGCGACGTCGCCGGCCGCGAGGTAGGCGAGCCCGAAGGCGGGCAGCAGGCCGTTGCCGGGCAGGTAGCCGTCGGCGCCGTGGCCGGAGATCCCGGCCGCCGCGCCGCCCGCCGCGTACAGGCCGGGGATGGGGCGGTCGTCGTGGTCGACGACGGCGGCGTCCTCGTTGACGATCAGCCCGCCCTGCGTGTGGAACAGCGCCGGGACGACCCGGACGGCCGCGTACGGCGCCGCGAGCGGGCGCTCCCAGTTCGTGCGGCCGTGCTCGTCGGCGCGCTCGCCGCGCGCGACGGCGGCGGCGGTCTCCATCTCGGCGGCGAGGGCGTCGGCGGGCAGGCCGGTGGCCTTGGCGAGGGCGCCGGCGTCGTCGGCCCAGACCAGCACGCCCGACTCGACGGTGTCGCGGAAGTCCTTGAACGGCTCGCACTGGTGGAAGATCGTCTCGTCCAGGACGATCCAGCCGGTCGCGCCGGGACGGGCGGCCAGCTCCGCGGCGTACTCGGAGTAGCCGCGGGTCTCGTTGCCGAACCGGCGGCCTTCGAGATCCACCATGATCGCGCCGTGGATGATCGTCGCCCAGCCGACGAGGGTGCCCGCGCCGGCGGCGACGGCGCCGTGCCCCTGGTAGGCGTCCAGGTAGCCGGTGGCCGCGCCGAGGCCGCCGCCGATCCGCAGCGCGTCGCCGAGCGACTGGTCGCTGCCCTGGTAGAGGGCGTCCGCGATCTCCGGGAGGTGGCGGCGGACGAGGTCGCTGTCCGCGCCGAACCCGTTGGTGGCGAGCAGCACCGCCCGGGTCGGGATCTCCTCCTCCGTCCCGTCCGGGTACCGGACGACGGCCGCGCGGACGGCCCCGTCCCCGCCCGTCGTCACGTTGGTGAGCTTCGCGGGGACGAGCAGGTCGATGTTCGGGTGCGCGCGGGCGCGGCGGGCCAGATGGTCGATCACGCTGGAGCCGTGCCGTCCGGGGACGGAGTGGCAGCGGGTGACGGAGTGGCCCGGGTAGTTGAAGTCGGTGACCAGGTCGAGCGGCAGCTCCACCGAGTCGGCGAGCCACTCGACCAGCGGCCCGCTGACCTGCGCGAGCGTGCGGGCGAGCCGGGCGTCGGCCTTGCCCTTGGTCTTGGCCATGATGTCGTCGACGAACCGGGCGGGCGAGTCGTCCACGCCCTGCTCGGCCTGCCAGCGCGAGCCCGCGCCGGGGAACATCGCCGTGGACATCGAGGTGTTGTTGCCGCGCCGGAAATGCTCGCTGGACTCCACGACGACCACGCTCAGGCCCAGCTCGGCGGCGCGCAGCGCCCCGGCGAGGCCGCCGCCGGCGCCCGCCACGACGAGATCGATGTCGGTCATGCGCACCTCCTGCGGGGGGACGACCCCCCGCACCCCCCGGCAAGAACGGCGATCATGCCCTCGCTTCGCTCGGTCATGACGCCCTCCCGGCGACGAGGACCCGCAGCGCGAGGGCGGTCGGGTCGACGACCTCCGCCCGGAACCGGCCTTCCTCGACGTCCACGGCGGAGCAGCCGTTGATCACGGCGGCGGCGCCCTGCGCGGCGAGCGCGTCGACCGCCGCGCCGAGCGCGGCGTTCCACGTCTCGCCCTCGGCGACGGCGTCGAACGGCAGTTCCAGCACGGCGATCCCGGCGACGTAGGCGTCCAGCCCGTAGGCCTTGAGGCGGCGGCCCAGCTCCGCGCCGATCGCCTCGTTCCGCACCACGGCCCCGAAACGGACATTCTTCGCAGCAAGCGCCATGCTACTCAGCTTCAGCAGCCCGTTGACCGGAACGCGCTGGTCAGACGGCCCGTCCGGGACGGCCGGGTCCAGCACGCAGTCGGGGAAGACGACGTCCCAGGCCGCGTCCGGCTCGGCCACGGCGGCGGCCAGGGCGGCGGCGACCTCGCGCTCGGAGACCCGGACCGACTCCTCGTCGTCCAGCGATCCGGGGGCGCCGGGCCCGACGTCGCGCAGCTCGATCGTCAGTCCGGGCGGGGCGAGCCGGTCGTAGCGGGCCTGCCGCCGCGTGATCTCCTCCGGCGGCAGGTGGATCGGCGTCACGGACAGTGCGCGCATCAACTCGGCTCCTTCTCGGCGGTGTCGTCGGCCAGCCCGCGCAGCGCGCCGCCGACGCGGGCCAGTTCGGGCAGGTCGCGGGCGACCGCGGCGGCGCGGTCGACCAGGGCGGCGCGGCCCGGCAGCCACGCCTTCAGCATCCGGATCACGTCCGGCTCGGAGAGCGGCTCGTGGTCGGCGTCGCCGACCGGGTTCGGCTGCTCGCGGGTGAGGGACGTGCCGTCGTCCAGCTCGATCGTCACGCGGGCGGCGCGCTCGGCGGGCAGCCGCGCGGTCAGGTCGTCGGCCGCGACGAGGCGGACGCGGCGGGCGAGGTCCCGCAGCGCCGGGTCACCGAGGCGGGCGGCGTCGGAGGCGCGTGGCCCGACCTCGCCTTCCAGCAGCGCGGTGGCGACGACGAACGGGGTGGAGAACATCGCCGACAGCCGGTTGTCCCATTCGGGCGACCCGAGCCCGGCGCCGAGCGCGTGCGTCTCGACGAGGATCCGGCTGATCCGGGACGGGTCGAGGCCCGCGCGCAGCGGCAGCACCGCGTCGGCGGCCGGGTGGGTGAACGAGCAGGACGCGTGCCGCTTGAAGTAGCCGCGGGTGATGTCCCACCGGTCGCCGAGCCCGTCCGTCAGCTCGGCGGCGTCGAACCCGCCGAGCAGGTCGCCGAGCGAGCCGCCCGCCGTGCCGGTGTTGCGGGCGAGCCCGGCGGCCGCCATCCGCGCCGCGACCAGGCCGGACATGTTGGACGCGCCCATCCACGCGTCCCGGACCGGGTTCCCGTCCGTCGCGGACGAGAAGTGGCCGGCGATCGGCAGCCCGGCGCCGGTGTCGATCGCCGCGGCGGTCGCCTCGGGGCCGAGGCCCAGCAGCCGCGCGCATCCGGCGGCAGCGCCGGCCACGCCCCAGCTCCCGTGCGGGTGCGCGCCCGGCCGCAGCGAGGTCGCGCGCCCGAACCGGGACGCGACCTCGTAGGCGGCCAGCAGCGCGGCGGCCGTGTCCGGGCCCGTCGCGTCGATCTCGGCCGCCAGCGCCAGCACGGCGGGGAACCCGTGCGCCGCCGGATGCCCCTTGGCGTACTTGTTGCCCTCATCCAGCTCCAGCGAGACCAGCGCCATCGCGTTCAGCCAGGCCGCGGCGTCGACGGTGACGGCCCGGCCAGCACCGATCAGCGGGGCGGGGCCGTCCGGAGCGTTCCACGCCGTCCGCAGGGCGGCCTGCTCGTCCAGCGCCGCGCCGAGCGCGGTGACGCCGAAGACGTCCAGCAGGACGAGCGAGAGCCGGTCGAGCACGGGGCGCGGAACGTCGGCCGCGGCGAGCCCGGCGGCCCACTCCCCCAGCCGCGCCGTCGCCTCCTTCGCTTCTTCGTTCACAGTCCCAGGTAGGCCTTCCTGACCTCGGCGGATCCGGCCAGCTCGGCGCCCGTCCCGTGCAGCACCGTCGAGCCGCTCTCCAGCACGTAGGCGCGGTCGGCGATGCCGAGCGCCTGCTTGGCGTTCTGCTCGACGAGCAGCACCGACACCCCGGTGTCGCGGATCGCCTTGACCGCGTCGAGCACGGCCCAGGTGAGCTTGGGCGACAGGCCGGTGGACGGCTCGTCCAGCATCAGCAGCTTCGGGCGGGCCATCAGCGCGCGGCCGATCGCGAGCATCTGCTGCTGCCCGCCGGAGAACGTCTGCGCGACCGTGGAGCGGCGCTCGGCGAGCACGGGGAACAGCGCGAACACCTCGCGCATGTCCTTGTCGACCTCGGCGGCGGGCCGCGTCCAGGCGCCCATCCGCAGGTTCTCCTCGACGGTGAGCGTGCCGAACAGCGCCCGGTCCTCGGGGACGTGCACCAGGCCGTCGCGGACGAGCTGGTCGGGGCGGCGGCCCGCGGTGGACGCGCCGCCGAACGTGATCGTCCCGGACGTCGCGCGGAGCTGCCCGCAGACGGCCCGCAGGGTGGTCGTCTTGCCCGCGCCGTTCGCGCCGACCAGCGCGACGATCTCGCCCGCGCCGACCTCCAGGTCGATCTCGTGCAGGATCTGCATCCGGCCGTAGCCGGCGCAGAGCTTGTCAATCCTCAGCATCGCCGGGCTCCTCTCCGAGGTAGGCCTCGATCACGCGCGGGTCGGAGGTGACCTGCTCGGCGGAGCCGGTGGCCAGCACCTGCCCCTGGTCGAGGACGAGCACCCGGTCCGACAGCCGCATGACGGCGGCCATGATGTGCTCGATGAACAGCAGCGTCGTGCCGTCCTCCTCGCGCAACGCGGCGAGCAGGTCGAGGACGGGTTCGCGCTCGGCGGGGACGAGGCCGGCGAGTACCTCGTCCAGGAGCAGCACCTTCGGCCGCATCGCGAGGGCGCGGGCCAGTTCGAGGCGCTTGAGCCCGGCGGTCGGCAGCTCGGTCGCGGGACGGTGCGCCCACGGCCCTAGGCCGACGCGCTCCACCACGTCCATCGCCTCGCCGCGCAGCTTGCGCAGCGGCTGCCGGCGGTGCTGCGCGGCCAGGCCGACGTTCTCCAGGACGCTCATGCTCCCGAACGGACGCATGAGCTGGAACGTGCGGACCATGCCGGCGCGGGCGATCCGGTGCGGCGCCGCGCCGGTGACGTCCTTGCGGCCGAACACGACCCGGCCGGTGTCGGGCGCGATCGCGCCGCTGATCACGTTGAACAGGGTGGTCTTCCCGGCGCCGTTCGGGCCGATGATGCCGAGGATCTCCCCCGGCTCCACCTCGAACCCGACCTCCGACAGGGCGCGCAGCCCCCGGAAGTCCTTGCCGACGCCGTCGACGTCCAGCAGCTTCACCGCCGCCACCTCGCTTGGATCGTGCCGACGATGCCCTTCGGCAGCACCCGGACGATGAGGATCAGCAGGACCGCGTAGAGCGCGACGTCCAGGCCGCTGCGGCCCTGCAGGAAGTTCAGGAAGTCCGGCGGCGTGCGCAGCAGCGTCGCCGTCAGGTCCGACAGCGACCCGAGGATGATCGCGCCGACGACCGGGCCCCAGATCGTGCCGATCCCGCCGATCACCACGGTCGCGATCGCCTGGATCGACACCGACGAGCCGAACGCCAGGTCCGGGTTCACGAACAGGTAGTACTGCGTGTAGAAGGCGCCGGCGACCGCGGTGATCGCCGCCGACAGCGCGACCGTCGCCAGCTTGTAGCGCATCACGGGGGTGCCGAGCGCGGCGGCCGCGACCTCGTCGTCGCGGATCGCGGTGACGTAGCGTCCCGTCCGCGAGTGCAGGAACAGGATGCTGACCAGCGCGGCGATCCCGGCGAGCGCGAGCGCGACCCAGAAGTAGGCGGGCGAGTCCGCGGCGAACTGGATCTTCCAGAGCGAGGAGCCCTGGATCAGCGGGACGCTGAACCCGACGGCCTTGTTGGTGAAGTCGGTCGTCGTCGCGATCAGCCGGAGCATCTCGGCGAACGCGAACGTCGCGAGGGCGAAGTAGGCGCCGCGCAGCCTGTAGCGGAACGCGAAGTACCCGATGACCACGGCGACGACGGCGGCGACCGCCATCCCCGCCAGCATCCCGATCCAGGGCGACACGTCGTGCTTCACCAGCAGGTACGCGCTGGTGTAGGCGCCGAGCCCGAAGAACGCGGCGTGCCCGAAGCTGAACATCCCGCCGAACCCGCTCATCACGTTCCAGCCGATGGCCATCAGCAGGAAGATCAGGATGCGGACCGCGACCGCGCCCATCGCGGGCGGCAGCACCAGCGGCAGCGGGATCGCGACGACCAGCAGCACCGCGAGGACGATCAGCTGCCGGTTCTGCGGGCGCAGCGGCGGCGCCTTGACCGGGCGGACCGCGCCGCCCGTCTCCCGGCCGCCCGCGATGGTGATGCCGCTCATGACTTCCTCCCGAAGAGGCCCTCGGGCCGCAGGAACAGCACGACCAGGAACACGACGAACACCCCGAGCAGCGAGCTCTGCCCGCCCATGTAGATGGTGGTGAGCTGCTCGACCAGCCCGATCAGCAGGCCGCCGACCAGCGCGCCCGCGACGTTGCCCATCCCGCCGAGCACCACCACCACGAACGCGGTGATGTTGAACTGGTCGCCGAGCGTCGGCGTCACGGTGACCAGCGGCGCGGCCAGCACGGCGGCGGCGCCGGCGCAGGCCGTCCCGATGGCGAACGTGAGGGTGTGGACGCGGCGGACGTTCACGCCGACCAGCTCCGCGCCCTGCCCGTTCGCCGCGACCGCGCGGATCGCGGTGCCGAACCGGGTGCGGCGCAGCAGGTAGAACAGCACTGCGCCGATCAGGATCGCGCCGATGAACGCGTACAGCCGGCCGCCGGTCACCACCGCGCCGAACAGCGAGAACTGGAAGTCGCCGGGCAGCGCGACGGTCTTGGGCTCGGCGCCGAAGAACATCAGCAGCCCGTTCTCCAGCAGCAGCGACAGCCCGAGGGTGATCAGCAGCTGGTTCTCCAGCGTCGCGCCGCCCGAGCCGCTGAGCAGGCCGCGGTGCACGACCGCGCCGATCAGGAACAGCGCCGGCACCGCGATGACGAGGGTGAGGTAGGGGTGCAGGCCCGTGCCCTGCACCACCCCGAAGGCGATGAACATCGCGACGGCGAGCAGGGCGCCGTGCGCGAAGTTGACGATGTCCAGCACGCCGAAGATCAGCGTGAGGCCCATCGCGACGAGCCCGTACAGGCCGCCGGTCAGCAGGCCGGTCACCACCGACTGCCAGACGACCAGGCCGCTGCCGGACCGGATCAGCGCGACCACGATGGCGATCGCGACCAGGCCGCCGGTCAGGGCGGCGCGCTTGAGGAGGGGGCCGCTCAGCGCGGCCGCGCGGAAGTTCGCAGTTGTGTCGCTCATGGCCGCCACGTCACCGAGTAGTTGGGCTGGGATTCGGCCTTGTCCTGGGGATAGACCTGCTTGATCTGCCCGTTCTGCACCTGCATGAGGACGGGCAGCGCGTTCTTGTTGTCGCCGTTCGGCGCGAAGGCGATCGGCCCGGTGCCGACGGTCAGCGGTTGCACCTGCGACGCCGCGATCGCGGCGCGGACCTTCTCCGGGTCGGTGCTCGCCGCCCGCTCCACGCCCTGTGCGATCACCTGGACGGCGTCGTAGGCGAGGACGGCGCCGGTCCGCATCGGCGCGCCGTACCGCTTCTGGTACTCGGCGCGCAGCCGCACCGTCGCGGGGTTCTTCGCGTCGTAGTGGTAGTTGGTGCTGAAGTAGCGCTCGCCGAGCGCGCCGACGTCGCTGACGAACTTCGGCTGGTCGAACGCGCCGTCCGACACGCCCCACACCGCGTTCAGGTTCGGCTTGACCGCGTTGATCGCCTTGGCGGCGAGGAGCCCGTCGCGGTAGTAGCCGGCGACGGCGAGCACGTCCGCGCCGGACGCCTTGACCTGGGTGATCTGCGCGGTGAGGTCGGACGCGGTCACCGCGTCGTAGCTGATGTTCGGGCCCATCTGGATGCCGAGCCTCTTCGCCGCCTTCGCGAACGCCTCGGCAGCGCCGGTGCCGAAGTCGGTCTGCTCGTGCAGGAACGCCACCTTCTTGACGGGCTTGCCCGCCTTCTCGGAGACCTCCTTGAGGTAGCGGGCCGCCGCGCCCGCGATCGCCGCGCTGCCCGGCTGCACCCGGAACGAGTACTTGTAGCCGTGCGAGAAGATCGCGTCCGACGCGGTCACGTCCATGACGAACGGGACGCGGTTGCGCTCGGCGACGACGGACACGTTCGTGCTGACCGCGCTCTGGTAGGTGCCGACGAGGCCGACCGCGCCCTCGGAGATGAGGCGCTGGGCCTCGCTCTGGCCGACCTCCGCCTTGCCCTGGGTGTCGCCGGTTTCCAGCTTCACCTTGCGGCCGCCGAGGGACTTGATGCCGCCGGCGGCGTTGATGGCCTCGACGGCCATCTGCGCGCCGCGCCGCATCTGCTGGCCGTCGACCGCGTTCGCGCCGCTGACCGGGTGCAGGGCGCCGATCCTCACCGGGCCGCTGTCGCGGCCCGCCGCGGCCCCGGGGGGGCCGGCCGGGGCCGGGCGGTCGGGGGTGGCCCCG
>NZ_JBEZJL010000040.1:0-90686 GCF_040651755.1 Actinomadura sp. NPDC048394
CCCCCGGGTCGCGCCACCCCACCACCCCCTTCCGTAAGGGCCGAGACTCGACTGCGTATGTGACGCCAAGAGCGCCCAGGAGCCGCGAGGCCCGGCAGCCTTTCCCGCCAAAAATACCGAGAAGAATGTGCCTCGAACGGCCTCGAATGTCAGTCACACAGGGTACTATTTACGTATGCAATCAGTGACGGTCGAGCTCGGGGCCGCGTCCACCATGGAATTGGTGAACGCGCTCTCCGCCATCGCCACTGAACTCGCCACCAGAGACGCCCCCGAATCAGCCGCCGCCTGCCTGGAACTCACCGAAACCCTTGCGGCCGCAGCAGATATGCAGGAAAGCGCGCTGGCCGGATTCATCGGCCGGGTCGACGCCACCGGGGAGCAGCAGCGGTGGGGCTATCCCTCCACCCAGGCGTGGCTGCGGTCACGCCTCGGCATGCGCGACAACCGCGCCAAGGAACGCCTCACCCTCGCCCGGCAGCGCCACCGCCTTCCGCAAGTAACTGAGCGGCTGGCGGCCGGGGAGATGCCCTTCGGCTACGCCACCACAGTGGCCGACTCGATCGCCCGCCTGGACGACACCGACTGCGCCGAAGCCGAGACAACCCTCCTCGGGTTCGTCGACCAGGGCTTCTCCGCCGGGAAGGTCGCCGCGTTCGGCCGCCGCATCCGCGACCTCATCGCCGAACGCGACGACACCGAAGACGCCCCCGACGAGGACACCAAACGTGGCTACGCCAAGTCCTGGCTCACCACCACCCGTTCCCTGGACGGCGGCCGGTACGTCAAAGGCTGGCTGAACCCCGAAGACGCCGCGATCTGGGACGGCACCCTGGCTCCGCTGGCCAAGCCGGCCGGACCCGACGACCGCCGCGACCTCCCCGAGCGGACAGCAGCGGCCCTGTCCAACGTCCTGTCCGGCGGACACAAGGCCACCAAGGTGACGGTCATCTGCGACCTTGAGACGCTCACCGGAGGCAACGCCCCGGCCCGCCTCACTGACGGCACGCCGATCCCCGCAGCCCAGGCCCGCCGCATCGCCCTCTCAGCCGGAGTCTCACCCCTCCTGCTCGGACGCGGGAACACCCCGCTCTACTTGGGCCACCGAGAACGGTTCGCCAGCGCAGCCCAACGCCAGGTCCTCGAAACCCTCTACCCCACATGCGCGGTAAGGGAATGCGAGACCCCAGGCACGCTGTGCGAAGTCGACCATGTCAACGGATGGGCACTCGGCAAGAGCCCCACCGACATTGATCAGCTCGCCCTCACCTGCGGATGGCACAACCGCTTCAAGCACACCAACCCAGACCAGATCCAGATCACCAAGGATCGCGACGGGCGCTACGTCTACCGGCTGCTGCCACCACCCGACGCCCGAGGATCCGCGACCGGGACCGGGCCACCGGGAAGTATCGGCCCACCCGATTCGCCCCTCGGCTGGGCCGCATAACGATCACATCCGACGCCACCCCGGCACCCGCCAACGCCGATGCATCGCCGGTGGCGGTTCAAGGCGTCCAGCGTCCGAAGGAAGGATCCAGACCGTCACGGCGAGGTGACGGACGCCCTCCGTGGTGCGCAGCGGGCCGACCAGGGGGTTAGGCGGACGGCCCGCCGCGACTCAGCCTCGCGGAAGGCGATGGGACGGTCAGCGGGTCGCGCGGGCGGCGTTCACGGCGCTCCGCAGAGCCGCGCGGGTGACCAGCAGAACGGGCCCGTCCGGGTCCTTGCTATCCCGCACCGCCACCGCATCCACCGCGTCCGCCAGCTCGATACAGTTGCCGCCGTTGGAACCGCTGTAGCTGCTCTTTCGCCACGAAACCCCCGCCAGCTCGACGCAGTTCCCGCCATTGGGGCCGCTGTAGCTGCTCCTGCGCCACTTGGCGTTCGTCAGGTCCATTTCTCCTGGATGACCTTTCGGATCAGTTCACGAGACATCGCTTGTGTGAGCGCCCGTGAACGGAGCTCGACCAGGGTTCGCGCCAGGATGGACAGATCTGCTGGACTGTCGGTAGTGATGCCTCGAACCGCTGTCTCGATATATGCGACCTCGCTTCGATCCTCCATCGTCGCGACCACGAATGAGCCCAGGACACCCTCGTGTTCACCGCTTCCCAACACTACTTGAATCGTGACGTTCGGCAACGAACTCAGCTCGAGGAGGTGCTCGAGCTGTTCCCGCATCGTCTCCGCCGTCCCGACCAGGTTGTGAAGCACGTGTTCGTCGAGCAGGAACAGGATCGTCGGTGAGGCTGAGTCATCGTCCTTGGCGAGGACAGCCTGGCGGCTGATGCGAGCGTCGGCGGCATCCTGGTTGCCGCGCAGCATGGCCAGAGCGTAGGCAGGCGTTTGAGCCAGTCCCGGGATCACCGAGTTCTCCCAGCTCACCAGCATCACTGCGTCCGACTCGACCTGTGGCCAGTCAAACCAGATCGGTACCGGATGGCCGTCCTTGTTCAGGTCCTCCCACAGGCTGATGAGAGAGCCGTCCGCCTCCAGATAGTCGTCCACTGTGACCACGAACGAGCGTGTAGCACGCTTCTTTCCGTTCTCGATTCGGCTGACCTGAGGGCCGCTCACCTTGGTCAGGTGAGCGATGGTCTCCTGCTTGACGCCCTTGGCCTCCCGCAACCGTCGCATCTGACGGCCGAAGGCGACAAGGGCGGGGGACTCACGGGGGCGTTGGCGTCGCGGGGGCATTGGCTCCTACCTCTCCGGGAAATCTGTCGAGCCGCGTCACACGTCTACCGCTGTCTGCCACCTCGAAGCGGTAGGCGCATCGTAGTCCGAAAATGGCTCACTGTGTGCATGAGAACACACACAGTGAGGAGAGGGATCATGGGCGAGGCGGCGGGGCGTGAGAACGAGATGGCGGTGAAGCAGGATCTCGCGGTCGTGGCGGAGGTGCGGGGGTTCGTGCGGCTGGTCACGGGTCAGTGGGGTGTGGACGACTTCGTGCCGTGCCTGGTGGCCAGCGAGCTCGTTACCAATGCGCTGCGGTACGCCTCGGCGTCCGACGACGATGTGACGTTCCGGATCGGGCGGGCCGAGGACGGCGCGCTGTGGATGGAGGTGCAGGACGCGTCGTGCGAGCTGCCGTGCGTCCAGCGGGCCGACACCGTCAGCGAGGCGGGGCGGGGACTGTTCATCGTCGACCGGCTCACCCGCTGCTGGGGAGTCCGGCCGGTCGCCGGGAGCCCGGGCAAGGTCGTCTTCGCGGTCCTCGATCCCTGAGCGCGCGCCCTACTCGTCATGTCGGCGACGGCTGCGGGCAATCGGAAGATCATCTGGGCTTCGGCGGGGCGGCCGAGCATGCAGGGGTTTCTCCCTTCTCGGTGAGGATGGCCATGTGCCTTGATGGACACTGCGAGCGTCACGCCGCCGCGCTACCGGACGACGACGGCGCCCACACGCTGGACCGGCGGCGGCTGCTGATGGCGGCGGCGACCGGTGCGGCGCTGACCCTCGTCCCCGTCTCCTTCCCGCGGGCGCGCGCCGCCACCGGACCCGCGGCGGCGCCCGGCGGGGGTGAGGAGGCCAGCCGCACCGTCACCGGGCACCTGGAGACCGGCGCCGCGGACTTCGTGTACCTGCCCGTCGAGGTGCCGAAGGGCGTCCAGAAGATCGCGGTCGAGTACTCCTACGACCGGCCGGCCGTTCCGGCGGGCACGCCCGGCAACTCGTGCGACATCGGCGTCTTCGACCAGCGCGGCGTCAAGCTGGGCGGGAAGGGGTTCCGCGGCTGGTCCGGGGGCTTCCGCACCTCGTTCGAGATCAGCGCCGCGGAGGCCACGCCCGGCTACCTCCCGGGGCCGATCGGCGCCGGGACCTGGAACATCGTCCTCGGCCCGTACCAGGTCGCGCCGCAGGGCATGGACTACCAGGTCAAGATCACCCTGACGTACGGGAGGGGCGGCGCCCCGTTCACGCCGAACTACCCGCCCACCAGGGCGAAGGGGCGCGGCCGGGCCTGGTACCGGGGCGACGGCCACCTGCACACCGTCCACTCCGACGGCCGGCGGCTCCCGTCGGAGGTGGCGGCCGGGGCGCGGGCGGCGGGGCTCGACTTCATGGTGTCCACCGACCACAACACGTCGTCGTCCCACAGTGTCTGGGGCGAGTTCGCCGGTGACGACCTGCTCATCATCACCGGCGAGGAGGTCACCACCCGCAACGGGCACTGGCTGGCGCTCGGCCTGCCCGCCGGCGAGTGGGTCGACTGGCGGTACCGCTCGCGCGACGACGACTTCGGCCGGTTCGCCCGCCAGGTGCGCCGGTCCGGCGGCGTGGTGGTGCCGGCTCACCCGTACTGCCCCTACGTCGCGTGCCAGTGGAAGTTCGGCTACGACGACGCGGACGCGGTCGAGGTGTGGAACGGCCCGTGGACCTATGACGACGAGTCCGCCGTCGACACGTGGGACGCCCGGCTCGGGGAGGCGGTGCGGTCGGGCAAGGGCTGGCTGCCCGCGATGGGCAACAGCGACGCGCACAGCGAACCGCAGGTCATCGGGCTGCCGCACAACGTCGTGTACGCCGACGAGCTGAGCACCGGCGCCGTCCTGGACGGGATCCGCGCCGGACGGAGCTGGATCGCCGAGTCGTCCGCGGTGAACCTGGCGTTCACCGCCACCGCCGGGGGACGGAAGGCGGGGATCGCGGACACGCTGACCGCGAAGGCCGACGCGCCCGTCGACGTGCGGCTGGAGGTGTCCGGCGTGCCGAACGGGACCGTCCGGTTCATCACGGACGAGGGCCAGATGCACCAGGAGTCGCTTCCGGCCTCCGGGACGGGCACCGTGGTCTGGCGGACGACGACGTCGCTCGCGGCGTACGTGCGGGCGGAGGTCCGGCACCCGATGGCCGACGGCGGCCCCGGCAAGGGCAACACGATGGGCCCGTCCCTCGTCTGGGGCCCGATGGCCGCCCTCACCAACCCCATCTTCCTCAACCGCACCTGAACGCGGCCGGGTGTCGCGTCGGCTCGTTCGGCGCGTTGGCCAGGGTCATCGCCGGTTCATTGAGGCGGCAGTTCGCTGAGGACGTCGCGGACGGTCCGCGGCTCGCGCCCGAGAAGGGTGCCGAGCCGGGGGTCGACTCCGGCGAAGAAGCCTTGGGAGGCGGCCTCGTACATGCCGAGGGTGAACCGGGCCATGGGCTCGGGCTGGCCGGCGGCGACGCGGTCGGCGACCCACGCGTCCGTGGGAAGCACCTCGGCGCTGATGGCGCGTCCGGTGAGCTCGGACGCGATCTCGGCGATCTCGGTGAACGTCGGTGCGGCCTTCGCGGTCAGGGTGACCGGTCCGTCATAGCCGTCCTCGGCGGCGAGGATGACCGCGGCGGCCTCGGCCGCGTCCTCGCGCGCCGTCCAGGACACCGGTCCGTCGGCCGGGACGGTGATGCGGCCGGTCTGCCGCCACGGCCCCAGTAGCCAGGCGAGGCTGTGCGTGTAGAAGCCGTTGCGCAGGGAGGTCCACGGGACGCCGGAGTCGGCGAGGAGCCGCTCGGTGGCCGCGTGGTCGCGTCCCGGGCCGAACGGGGTGTTCGGAGCCGCGCCTTGGTGACTCGTGTAGTAGATGCGCCCCGCCCCGGCGGCGACGGCCGCCTCGATCGCGTTGCGATGCAGCGCGACCGCGTCGGCCTCGGGGTCGTTGGACGAGACGAGCAGCAGCCGGTCGGCCCCGGCGAACGCGGCCGGGAGCGAGGCCGGGTCGGCGTAGTCGCCGTGGCGCACCTCGACCCCGCGGTCGGCGAACCGCCGGGCCTTGGCCGGGTCGCGCACCACGACCGCGATCTCGCCGGCCGGCAGCCGCTCGAGCAGGTGGTCGGTGGTGGCGCCGTTGAGCGCGCCGGTCGCGCCGGTAATGACGATCATGCGACATCCCCTGATTTGTTATCGCTGTTATCAACATGACGGTAACAGTGATAAATCAGTGATAGCAAGAGGGCGATATCGTTGGAACATGACCGAAGCGCCGAGCCGCCGTGCCGACACGCGAGCGCGGATCATCGACGCCGCGGCCCGCCTTCTCCAGGAGGACGGGCCGGCGGCGGTGACCACCCGCGGGGTCGCCGAGGCCGCGGGCGTGCAGGCCCCGGCGATCTACCGCCTCTTCGGCGACAAGGACGGCCTGCTGGAAGCCGTGGCCGAGCACGTGATGGCGACGCACGTCTTCGCGAAGGCGGCCATCGTGCGGGCGGCGTCGGAAGATGAGGTCGACCCGCTCGACGATCTGCGCGCGGGATGGCAGACGCAGATCGAGTTCGGCGTCGCGAACCCGGCGCTCTTCCGCCTCTTCAGCGACCCCGACCGGGTGCTGCGGTCCCCGGCGGCGCGGTCGGGCCGGCGCGTCCTGGAGTCACGGGTCCACCGCGTCGCCGAGTCCGGACGGCTGCGGGTCAGCGAACGCCGCGCCGTCGACCTCATACAAGCCGCCGGGATCGGCACCATCCAGACACTGCTGGCGACACCGCCCGAGGACCGCGATCCCGCCCTGGCCGAGACCATGTTCGAGGCCGTGCTCCGGCAGATCCTCGTCGACGCGCCCGGCGGCACGGCGGGCGGATCGACCGCGACGGCGGTCGCCTTCCGCGCCATCGCCCCCGGCCTCACCGCCTTGACCGAGGGCGAGCGGCGGCTCCTGACCGAGTGGCTCGACCGGGTGATCGCCGGCGGGTGAGCCTCCCGCCGGCGTTCGTGAGCCCGGGGGCCGGGGTTCCAGGGGGCCCGCTGGAACCCCGGGGCCCGGGTTACTTGATGAGGGGGTCGCGGGGGAGGCGGAGGATGCGCTCGGCGATCTGGTTGCGGGTGATCTCGGACGTGCCGCCCGCGATGGACATGCCGCGGGAGCCGAGCCGCATCCGGCCCGCGAACGCGCCGAGGCCCTCGGAGAAGACCAGCTCTGGACCGGCGTAGGCCGACAGCAGGGCGGCGGCGGCGTGGCCGTGCTCGGCGAGGACGAGCTTGGTGATGTTGCCCTCGGGGCCGGGCTCGCCGCCCGCGACGGCGCGCTCCGCGCTGCGCAGGTTGAGCAGCCGCAGCGCCTGCCCCTCGGCCTCGTGGGCGCCGACGCGCTCGGCGCCGGCCGGGACGCGGTCCGGGTGCTCGGTGCACAGCTTCACCAGGTCGGGCAGCTGGTAGGAGCCGCCGGCGCCGCCGCCGATGCTGACGCGCTCGTTGCCGAGCGTGGCGCGCGCGACCGTCCAGCCCTGGTTGGGGGTGCCGACGACGTCGGCGTCGGGCACGAAGACGTCGGAGAAGAACACCTCGTTGAAGTCGGAGTCGCCGGTGATCTGGCGGAGCGGGCGGACCTCGACGCCCGGGTGCTCCATGTCGATCACCATCATGGTGACGCCGGCGTGCTTGGGCGCGTCGGGGTCGGTGCGGACGGTCGCGAAGCCCCAGCGGCAGTAGTGGGCGCCGCTCGTCCACACCTTCTGGCCGTTGACGATCCAGCCGCCGTCGGTCTTCACGGCGCGGGTCTTCACCGAGGCGGCGTCCGACCCGGCCTCGGGCTCGCTGAACAGCTGGCACCAGATCTCCTCGCCGAGCAGCGCGGGCCGCACCCAGCGGTCGATCTGCTCCGGGGAGCCGTGCTGGATGATGGTGAGGATGTTCCAGCTGGTGATGCCGTACTGCGGGCGCTTCACGCCGGCGGCCTTGAACTCCTCGTCGATGACGAGCTGGAGCCCGGCCGGGGCCTCCAGGCCCCACGGCTTCGGCCAGTGCGGCTGGACGTAGCCGGTCTCGATCAGCCTGCGGCGCTGCTCGTCGGGGGACAGCGCGGCGATCTCGCGGGCCAGCCCGCGGACCTCGGCGCGCTTGGCCTCCGCCTCCGGCGGCAGGTCGAGGGTGGTGGCGCGGACGACGCCGGCGGCGAGCAGCCGGGTGACGTCGCGGGCGGCGGCCTCCGGGTCGACGACGGCCTCGATCGCGGCGGCGCGGCGCATCAGCAGGTGCGCGTCGTGCTCCCAGGTGAAGCCGATGCCGCCGTGCACCTGGATGTTCAGCCCGGAGTCGTCGAGGAAGGCCGGGACGGCGAGCGCGGCGGCGACCGCGGCGGCCAGCTCGAACTGGTCGGACGGCCCGGACGCGGCGCGGGCCGCGTCCCACACGGCGGCGGTGCCGAGCTCGGCGGCCACCAGCATGTTCGCGCAGTGGTGCTTGACGGCCTGGAACGTGCCGATCGTGCGGCCGAACTGCTGCCGGACCTTCGCGTACTCGGTGGCGGACTCGACGCATTCGAGCGCGCCGCCGACCGCCTCGGCGGAGTAGAGGGTGCGGGCGATCGCGGTCGCGTGGCCGGCGGCGCCCGCGATGACCTCGGCCGGCGCCCCGTCGAGCCGGACGCGGGCGGCGCGGCGGGACGGGTCGAGGTTCGCCGGAACCTCGGCGGTCACGCCCGCCGCGTCCGCCTGGACGATCACCACGTCGTCGCCGGCGGTGAGGAGCAGCAGGCCGGCGAGGCCGCCGCCGAGCACGACCGCCTCGCCGGACGCGGCGCCGTCCCGCACGGTCACCGAGCCGTCCAGGCCGAGCGCGGCCGGGACCTCGCCGGACGCGAGGCCGGGCAGCAGCCGCGCGCGCTGGTCGTCGTCCCCGCGCGCGGCGATCACCGCGGACGCCGCCATGGTCGGGACGAGCGGCCCCGGGGCGACCGCCCGGCCGATCTCCTCCGCGACGACCACGAGCTCCGGGAGCCCGTACCCGCCGCCGCCGTGCTCCTCGGGCAGGTGCAGGCCGAGCAGGCCGAGACCGGCGAACTCCTTCCAGAACGCTGGGAGCGTCTCCTCGCCGGCCTCCAGCAGCGCCCGGTTCGCGGCGCGCGCGTCGTGGTCGCGCAGGAACGCGCGCGCCGTCCGCGCAAGTTCGCGATGCTCCTCGCCGATGGCGATCGCCATGGATCCTCCCAGGGTGTTCCGCGCCTGCGGCGCATGTCGGGTGGTGTGCCGCTCAGCTAATAATTGCTCGCTTACACCCCGTCCTGTCCACCGGCCCCCCGCGGACGCTCCTGGACCACCCACGCGTTGCCGTCCGGGTCGGCGAAGAACGCCATCGTGCTCCACGGCTCCGTACCCGGCCCCTTGACCTGCACGCCGTTCTCGAAGTGCACGACGTCGCCGACGGGGACGCCGCGTCCGGCGAGTTCCTTCCGCGCCGCGACGACGTCGGAGACGACCAGCGTCAGGCCGCTGAGGCCGCCGGGGGAACCGCCGGTGACCAGGTGGATCGAGCAGCCGGAGCCGGGCGGGGTCAGCTGGACGATCCGCATCCCGCCCGGGACGGTCCGGTCGAGGTCGACGGCGAACCCGGCCCGCTCGCCGTAGAACTCCTTGGCGCGGTCCACGTCGGAGACGGGCACCGGCACGACTTCCAGTTTCATTTCCATGGCGGGACAGACCTCCGCCGCCGCCTGAAATCATCGCGCCCGCTACCCGGGGCCGCCGCGCCATTCCGGACGGGCGGACGGGCCGACGGGCGGAGGGGCACGCGCGGTCAGCCGCCGGGCTTCTCCGGGCCTGCCTTCCCGCCGGACTCGCCGTCGTCCCGGTCCCCTCGCGGGCCGCCGTCTCCCCCCTCGGACTTCTCGGACCGCCCGTCGTCTGCGGGCTTCTCGGTGGCGGCGGCCACTTCGGGGGGCAGGTCCTCGGGCGGGTCGCGGAGGGCGGGCCAGGCCCGGTAGACGACCGCGGCGATCGGCACCGCGACGGCCGCGCCGGGGATGCCGCCGACGATCCCGCCGATGCTGATCGCCAGGATGATGGCGAGCGGGTGCAGCCGGACGAGCCGGCCGACCAGCAGCGGCTGCAGCAGGTGGCTCTCGGCCTGGTGCTCGATGATCAGCACACCGAGGAAGATCAGCGCGATGACGCCGCCCTTGGCGGCGAACGCGACGGCGACCGCGAGCGCGCCGCCGACCAGGATCCCGACGATCGGGATGAAGCTCCCCAGGAAGATCACCACGGCGAGCGGCGCGACCAGCGGGACGCCGAGGACGGCCAGCACGATCGCCAGCACCACGGCGTGGATCGCGGCGACCATGACGGTGCCGTGCACGTACTGCGACAACGTCTCCCAGGCGGCGCGGCCGGCCCGGTCGATGCGGGGGCGGTAGCGGCCCGTCCCGGCGATCGTCCAGTCCCAGATCCGCGCGCCGTCCTTGAGCAGGAAGAACGTGATGAACAGCAGCAGCACGATGGCGGCGAGCACCTCGACGGTGACCGCGCCCGCCTGCACCGCGGTGTTCGCGATCTTGCCGCGCCGCTTCTCCAGGTAGTCGATGCCCTGGTCGATGGAGTTCTGGATCTGGGAGTGCTTGACGTGCAGCGGGCCGGTCTCCAGCCAGTGCTGCAGGGAGCGGGCGGTGGACTGCACCTCGGTGGCGAGCTTGGGGAACTCCTGGTTCGCCTGGATGCCGACGAACGTGCCGATCCCGCCGAGCACGGCGAGGGCGAGCAGCATGGTGATCCAGGTGGCGGCGAGGGACGGCAGCCCGGCCCGTTCGAGCCGGGCGGTGAGGGGGCGCAGCAGCGCGCACAGGAACAGCGCGATCGCGCACGGCAGGAAGACGATCTTCAGCGTGCCGATGATCCACACGATGCCGTAGCCGACCGCGCCGATGGCGATCAGCCGCCAGGACCAGGCCGCGGCCGCTCTGAGCAGGGGCGGCGCCGGTGGCGAGGCCGACGCCGCGGACCGCCGGTGTCGATCGTCGTTCATCCGCGTCCCTCCGCCGGGACGCCGGTCTTCTCCCCCACTCCTGGAACTCTATGCGCCGGACCCGCTCACAGACCGCGCCGGAAGCCCTTGATCGCGAGCGCGGCCGCGGCGGCGCCGACGGCGGCGCTGACGGCGAGGGCGGTGGCGGCGTCGGCGAGCGCCGGCTCGCCGAGCGCGGCGGAGCGTGCCGCCCGGATCCCGTAGGTGGCGGGGTTGGCGGCGGCGACCGCGCGCAGCCAGCCGGGCAGGGCGCTCGCCGGGACGAACGCGTTGGACGCGAAGATCAGCGGGAACGTCGCGAGGCCCGCGACGCTCTGCACCAGCTCGGTGTTGCGGATCCAGCAGGCGATGGCGATGAAGATCCAGCCGAGGCAGCAGCCGACGGCGAGCGCGAGCGCGGCGGCGCCGAGCGCGCCGAGCGGCCCGCCCGCCGGGCGGAACCCGAGCAGCGCCGCCGCGAGGACGAGGAGCAGCAGCTGCTGGAGCGCGCAGCGGACGGTGTCGGCGGCGCTGCGGGCGAGCAGCACCGACCCGGGCCAGATCGGCATCGACCGGAACCGGGCGATGATCCCGTTCCGCATCTCCTGGGTGAGCCCGACCGCGGTGTTCAGCGCGGCCTGCATCGCCGACGTCACCATGATCGCCGGGACGAGGAAGTCGACGTAGCGGACGCCGGGCGGGAAGCCGGGCGCCCGCGCGACGCTGCCGAACAGCTGGCTGAACATGCCGAGCATCAGCAGCGGCCCGAGCATGCTCGCGACGACGAGCCGCGGGTCGAGGACGAGCGCGCGCAGCGACCGTCCGGTGAGGACGCGCAGCTGCGTCCAGACCCCGGCGTCCTGCGGGGGCGCCGCCGCGGTGGCGGCGGCCTCCTCGGCGGGCGCGTCGACGGTCACGGCGCCCGCCTCACCGGCGCGCCCGGGCGGGCGGGGCCGATCAGCGACAGGTACACGTCGTCGAGGGTCGGCGCCGTCACGGCCAGCTCGTAGTCGCCCGCGACCTCGGCGTCCAGCGTCCGCGCGACCACCGCGAGGTCGCGGGGGCCGGTCAGCGGGACGGCGAGGACGTCGCGGCGCGGGTCGTACTCGGGGCCGAGGCCCTCGGTGCGCAGCGCGCGGGCGGCGGCCCGCACGGCGTCCGGCCCGGCGAGCCGCGCGGTGGCGGTGCGCCCGCCGACGCGGGCCTTCAGGTCGGCGGGCGCGCCGGACGCGACGACCCGGCCGTCGGCGAGCACGGTGATGGTGTCGGCGAGCCGGTCCGCCTCGTCGAGGTACTGGGTGGTGAGCACGACGGTCGTGCCGTCGCGGACGAGGCCCTCGACGGCCGCCCAGGTGGCGAGGCGGGCGGCGGGGTCGAGGCCGGTGGTGGGCTCGTCGAGGAACAGCACCTCGGGGCGGCCCGTCAGGCTGGCGGCGAGGTCGAGGCGGCGCCGCATCCCGCCGGAGTAGCCGCGCACCGGCCGGTCGGCCGCGCCGGTCAGGTCGAACGTCTCCAGCAGCTCGGCGGCGCGGCGGAGCGCGGCGCGCCGCCCGGTCCCGCGGAGCCGGGCGACCAGCACCAGGTTGTCGCGGCCGGAGATCTGCTCGTCGACGGCCGCGAACTGCCCGGTCAGCGCGATCCGGCGGCGCACCTCGCGGGACTGCCGGACGACGTCGTACCCGGCGACGCGGGCGGTGCCGGCGGTGGGCCGGCACAGCGTGGCGAGCACGTTGACGAGGGTGGTCTTCCCGGCGCCGTTGTGGCCGAGGAGCCCGAGCACGGAGCCGGGCGGCGCGGCGACCGTCACCCCGTCCAGCGCCTGGACGGGCCCGAACCACTTGCTGACGCCCGCGGCCTCGATCGCGTACTCCGCCGCCCGGCCGGACACGGCGGTCATCCCGCGTTCCGCGCCGGGGCGAGCAGCCGCTTCATCAGCGCCGCGACGAGCCGGTCGTACCAGCGGGTGAAGGCCCACGCGCCGAACGCCCCGGCGGCGACCGCGGCCAGCGCCGCGGCGGGCCGCCCGGCCGGGACGGGCGCGCCCGCGACGGCGCCCGGCAGCGCGGCGGCGAGCAGCAGCAGGTTCCGGACGATCATCGCCTGCCCCATCACCGAGCCCTTCGAGCCGAAGCAGCGGCATTCGGCGAAGACGCCGCCGCGGACGGCGCGCACCGCGATGCCGATGAACAGGGCGAGCAGGACGGACGCCAGCGCGAATCCGGCGCGGGCCGCGGCCGGCACCGCGAGCAAGACCACCGCCGTGCCCTCGCCCGCGACGACCAGCGCGCCCGCCGGGGCCGCGACCCGCTCCGGCAGGATCGCCAACTGCCGGACCGACCGCACGAACCCGTGGAACCGGGCCGCGCTGCGCGCCTTCCCGACGAACGCGGCGGCGAACACGGTGAGGATCAGCGCCCGGCAGCCGAGCAGGACCAGGCCCGTCATCGGTCCGCCTGCGCGCTGCCGGGCGCCGCGACGACCATCGTCTTGGCGAACGCGAGCACCTCGGCGCGCTCGCCGACCGGCTCCCCGTCCGCCTCCACCCACGCGTGCGCCCGGAACGGCTCCAGGCGGACGCCGGTGCACCAGTCCGGCCACGTCCCGCCCGCGCGGCACAGCAGCGCCGTCGCGAGGGACCGCTGCAGGCAGCCCTGCCCGGCGCACTGGACGCTCACCGTCACCACCGCCTGCCGCGCCGCGAGCGCCTCCTCCCCCGTCGCGGGACGCGCGCCGCGCCGCAGGACGGCGAGGACGCGGCGCAGCCGGCGCGGCGGCAGCGCCGCGATCAGCCGGGCGGCGCCCACCGCGGCGCGGGCCCCGGCCCTGCGCCGCCGCGTCAGCGGGACGGACGGCTCCAGCGCGACCGGCATCGTCACGGGGTCATCACCTCGGCGTCGCGGAGCGTCCGGACGAACGCGGCGACGTCGGCGGTGACCCGCTCCGCCGCGTCCGGGTGCCGTTCCCGCAGCTCCCGGACGGCGTCGTCGACGGTCCCGCCGTCCAGCAGCAGCCGGATCACGGTGGTGCCGGTCGCGTTCAGCGCCCAGTAGCGGCCGGTGCGCTCGTCCAGCAGCACCGTGCCGTGCTCGGTCTCGGTCATGGTCACGTGGGGCGACAGCGACGCCCCGGGAGTCACGGGCATCTCGGGCCTCCGGTTCATGGGTTCGGGACGCGGTCGCGCTCGACGGCGCGCAGCCACGTCTCGCAGGCGAACGTGCTGATCAGCGGCATCAGGGTCAGGGACGAGGGCGGCAGCGCCTCCAGCACGGCGCGCAGCGCGGCGGCGTCGACGAGCCCGAGCCGCGCGAGGCGCATGCCGTCGCCGCACAGGCCGAGCAGGTCGGCGCGGTGCCGGCGCAGGCTGTCGTAGGCCTCCGCGCTGTACTCCGACTTGGTCGCGCGCCCGAGGATCCGGGCCGGGACGATCCCGGCCATCGCGGCGGACAGGGCGGGCTTGTAGCGGTCGGGCATCGTCGTGTCCTGGAGGCGGACGGCGAGCGCGGCCTCGATCACCCGGTCGTCGACGAACGGCGCGTGCCAGGCCACGCCCTCGCGGGAGGTGAGGCGGTCGACGCGGCGGATCGTGTCGCCGCAGAGCCGGGCGTCCTGCAGCGCGGCGTGCTGCCCGCGCAGCGGTGCGAGCGGCTCGACGCCGGACGCGCCGACCCGCCGGAACAGCGTCCGCGCCGCGTCGGCGGCGTCGGGGGTCGCCCACGGCGGCAGCCGGTAGGCGATGCCCCAGCCGAACGCGGGCGCGCCGCCGACGTCGCGGACCGGGTCGGTGAGCGTGTCCGCCGATGCGGCGAGCCACCCGCCGAACGTGTCGCGGTTCAGCAGCGCCCGCGCGGCGGGCAGCAGCCGCCACCGGTACATCGCCCGGTAGGCGCGCAGGTGCCGGACGGCGCCGCCGCCCCGCGTCCGCGCCAGCGTGTGCAGGTTGAGCGGGTTGCCGAGGAACAGCTCGTCGCCGCCGTGGCCGGTCAGGTGGGACGCGGAGCCGGCGGCGGCGACGCGGCGGGCCAGGTGGGTGAGCCGGGCCCGGGTCCGGATCCACGCGAACGGCCCCTCGACGTCCGGGTCCGGATCGGGCTCGGCGATCCCGTCGAACCAGGTGGGGGCGGTGTCGCGGGCCAGCACCAGGTGCTCGGCGGCGGGCAGGTCCTCGGCGGCGAGCCGCGCCCAGTGCCGGTCCTCGTCGGCGCGGTCGACGGCCTCCCAGCGGGTCGTGACGAGCCGGTCCGCCTCGTCGGCGGCGAGGAAGCACAGGCTGGTGGAGTCCATCCCGCCGGACAGGTCGGCGCTGACCGTCTTGACGTCCCGCGCGCGCACGGCGACCGCGTCGTGCAGCGCCCGCCGGACGCGGCGCGCCCCGTCCGCGAGCGGCAGGTGCGGTTCCGGCGGCGTCCACCACCGGACGGGCCGTCCCCGCCCGTCGGCGCCGATCTCCAGGTAGCAGCCGGCGGGGACCGCCTCGACGCCCGTCCACAGCGGCGTCTCGGCGATCGGCCACGGCGGCCACGGCGCGACGAGCCGCGCCGCGAGCAGCTCCTCGTCCACCCGGTGGTCGCCCGGCAGGGACGCCGGCGCGTCCCCGGCGACGGTCACCCCGCCGAGCGAGGTGTGGAAGACCTGCCGCGCGGCGGACACGCTGCCCTGCACCCGGACGCGCCCGTCGATGGAGGCGACCAGATGGAAGCTCCCGGCGAGCCGCCCGCACAGCGCGTCCAGGTCCCGCACGGAGCGGACCCGGGCGAGGACGCGTTCCAGCTCGTCCGGGGTCGTGTCGGCCGGCCCGAACAGCACGACGCGGTCGCGCCCGCACGCGGCGGACACGACGTTCTCCCGGTCCCAGCGTCCGGCGATCCAGGGGCGGCCCGACGCGTGCTCGAACCGCGAGTCGGCCGGGCCCGCCAGCGCGGCGGCCGCGGCGGTGTCCGGAAGGACGCGGAACTCGACCATTTCCCTTTCCCTTTCGCGGAGCGTGCCGGCGCCGGGGCGAACCGGCGCCGGCACAGCCGTTCCGAGCCGACGGGCCGCGCGGGCCGTCAGCAGAGCATGACGCACGACCAGTCGTTCTCGAATCCCCAGCTCGGCCGGCCGAGGGTCAGCTCGGCGAAGCCGCCGACCTCCATCAGCGCGGGCGGCTCGTAAGCCGCGACCTTCTGCTGCATGAAACACACCCTCCTTGCGAACCGGGACGGCCCCGGATGGGCCTCCCCGTTGCGCTACCACATTAGGAGGAAGGTCATTTCACTTACCTTGCAGTTGCCTTTCAGCGAAGCCGCGCGGTATTGAGATCGCCTGTTCCCGGCGCGAATATCGGCAGGACGGCAGAACCGATCGAAGGAGCCGGCGATGACGATCCTCTCCATCCTCGACACCGTGCCCGTGTGGCAGGGCTCGTCGCCGGCGCGGGCGCTGCGGGAGTCCCTGCGGACGGCGCCGGAGGCCGAGCGGATGGGGTACCACCGGTACTGGGTCGCCGAGCACCACAACGCCCCGTTCATCGCCAGCTGCGCGCCGCCGGTGCTGGTCGCGCAGCTCGCCGCCGCCACGTCCCGGATCCGGGTCGGCTCCGGCGGGGTGATGCTGCCGAACCATCCGCCGCTGGTCGTCGCCGAGCAGTTCGGGACGCTGGAGGCGCTGAACCCGGGCCGCATCGACCTCGGCGTCGGCCGGTCCCCCGGCACCGACATGAGCACGGCGAAGGCGCTGCGCCGGGTGAGCAGCCCGCCCGGGTCGGAGGCGTACCGCGAGCAGGTCCGCGAGCTGGTCGGGCTGCTGGCGCCGCGGCCCGGCGACCCGGTCGTCGCGGTCCCGGCGGCGGACGGCGCGCCGGACGTGTGGCTGCTCGGATCGAGCGTCGAGAACGGCCGCTTCGCCGGCGAGCTGGGGCTGCCGTTCGCGTTCGCGCACCACATCCGGCCGCAGAACGCCGAGCCGGCGCTCCGCGCCTACCGCGACGCCTTCCGGCCGTCCGCGGCGTTCCCGGAACCGCGGACGCTGCTCGCCGCGTCGGTCATCGTCGCCGATTCCGCCGAGCGCGCGGAATGGCTCGCCGGACCGTCCAAAGTGATCGTGGCCCAGTCCTTGAGGGGCGTCCGGAACGGCCCGAACGTCACTCCCGGCGACGCCGCGAAAATCCGTTGGACGGCGGAGGAGGACGCGGTTCTCCGCGAACGCATGGCGCACCACGTGATCGGCGACCCGGAAAGCGTCCGGAAACGCCTCGGCGAACTGCTCGCCGGCACGGACGCCGACGAACTCATGGTGCTGACGCTCGTCCACGACCTGGACGAGCGGCTGCGCTCCTACGAACTGCTCGCGAAGACGATGTCCGCCGGAAATCTCTGACGGATCACAGTGAAAGGACCGAATGGTCGTCGCGCAGGATCGCCATCTGCAGGCGGCGGAGTTCGAGGTCGGGGTCGACGCCGAACTCGGCGCGCAGCTGCGAGCTGACCTTCCGGTACGCGGCCAGCGCCTCCACGCGGCGGCCCGACCGCGACAGCGCCAGCATCAGCTGCCACCAGAACCGCTCCCGGAACGGGTACCGGTCGGTCAGCGCGCGCAGCTCCCCGACCATCCCGTCGTGCTCGCCGAGCGCCAGCCCGACCTCGCACCGCCACTCCACCGCCCGCAGGTACTCCTCGGTCAGCCGCGGCACCTCCGTCTGCTGGAGCGTGTCGGACCGGACGTTCGCCAGGACGGGCCCGCGCCACAGCGCCAGCGCCTCCCGCAGCCGCGCCGACTGGGCGGCGAGGTCGCGGCGCTCCCCCGCCGCGGCGGCCTCGCGCATCAGCGTGCGGAAGCGCAGCAGATCCAGCTCGCCGGGCCCGAGCTCCAGGACGTACCCGCCGGAGGAGGTGGTGAGCAGCCCGGCCGAGCCGGGCGCGTGCCGGTCGAGCCACTGCCGCAGCCGGGACACGCAGGAGTACAGCGCGCCGCGCGGCCGGTCGGGCAGCCGGTCGCCCCACAGGTGGTCCAGCAACTGATCGAGCGGGACGACCTGCCCCGCGTTCAGCGCCAGCGCGGCGAGCAGCACCCGCTGCCCGCCCTTCGGCAGCTCCGCCCGCCGGCCGTCCACGGCCGCCTCCAGCGGCCCGAGCACCTTGAGACCGACCCCGTACATGTGGTTCCCCCCTGCGTCGGTACGCCTGCTTCGGCAGTACGGCTCAGTTTGCGCAGAGTCGAGGCGTCTGTCATGACGGTCGTTCGGGGGTCATGGCTCCCGCACCGCCGGGGGCGCGCGGCGTCACCGGCGGGCCAATCAAAACTCTCTATGACGGGACGGTCTCGCTCAGTAAGATCGAGGGGTTGTCGCTCCCCGCACTGACCCGCACTGACCCGCGCGTACGCGCACGCCCCCGCCTCGCCCCCGCTCGCACGCACACTCCCCGCACGCACGCTCCCCGCCCGAACAAAGGTCGAACCCGCTCCCCGATGGCTCCCACCCGCCGAGTCACCGTCGCCGTCGTCGACGATCATGATGTGGTGCTGTCCGGCGTCCGCGCCTGGATCGACGGCGACCCGCGCCCCGTCGAGATCGTGGACACCGCCACCAGCATCGACGGGCTGGACCCGCGCCTCGCCGCCGACGTCCTGGTCATCGACCCGCGGACGGGCGGCGAGCCGGCGTTCGAGCGGATCGCCGCGCTCGCCGCGGCCGGGCACCGCATCGTCGTCTTCTCCGAGCGCGCCGAGGCCGACCTCGCCCGCCGGGCCGAGCTGGCGGGCGCCCGCGCGTTCGTCCGCAAGGAGTCCGCCGAGGGGCAGCGCCGGCTGGTCGAGGCGATCCTCGCGGTGGCCGGCGAGGCGCCCGCGCCCTGCGAGCCGGGCCCGTGCCGTCCGCGCTTCTCCGAGCAGGAACTGCGGACGATGCGGCTGTGGCTCGGCGGCCTCACCCGCGCCGCCGTCGCCCGCCAGATGGGCATCAGCGAGCACACGGTCAAGCAGTACCTCGCGCGCGCACGGGAGAAGTACGCCCGGGCGGGACGCGACGCCTCCAACCGGATCGCGCTCTACCGCGAGGCCCGCCGCGACGGCCTCCTCGACGACTAGAACGGCCGGAACGACCCGTCCGGTGACCCGCTGGAGTCGTCCCAGCCGACCCCGTGACCATCGTTCCTGAAGGGCGAACGGTAGAGGATACTGTCGTCTGAGTCACGTGTTTGAACAAGGTTCGACTGAGCGCGGTGGCCGCTGACCGGTGCTCACGATTCAGACGGAGTCGCTGGAGCCGATGAGCAGCAACCCCACTTACATCGACTACGCGGACGGGGTGGACCCCGACCCCGATCCCGCGCCGCCGCGGCGGCGCGGGCGGCGGGTGCTGAAGTGGGTCGCGATCGTCACCGCCGTGCTGGTCGTCGCGGCCGGCGCCGCCGGCTACGGGTTCTACTGGCAGCTCCAGCACAACATCGACCACGAGGACACCGACAAGCTGATCGGCGGGAACCGGCCGCCGAAGCTGAACAGCGCGCTGAACATCCTGATGCTCGGCACCGACAGCCGCGCGGGCGCCAACGCCAAGTACGGGCGCGGCATGAAGAACGACCCGCCGCGCTCCGACACGATGATCCTGCTGCACCTGTCGCCGGGCGGGAAGCAGGCGATGGGCATCAGCTTCCCGCGCGACCTGATGGTGCCGATCCCGGCGTGCCGGCGGGCGGACGGCACCGCCTCGGCCGCCGTGACCATCGGGATGATCAACAGCTCGTTCACCAACGGCGGCGCGTCCTGCACGGTCAAGACGATCGAGGACCTCACCCACATCAAGATCGACCACTTCATGCAGGTCGACTTCACCAGCTTCAAGAGCGTGACCGAGGCGGTCGGCGGCGTCGAGGTCTGCCTGCCGCAGGACGTGAACGACAAGGACTCCAAGCTCCACCTGAGCAAGGGCAAGCACACCATCAAGGGCGAGACGGCGCTGGCGTACGTCCGCGACCGGCACGGCCTCGGCGACGAGTCCGACCTGCAGCGGATCAAGCGGCAGCAGCAGTTCATGGGGTCGCTGGCGAACAAGGTGCTGAGCGCCGGGACGCTGACCGACCCGAAGAAGGTGTACGACCTGGCCGAGGCCGGCACGAAGTCGCTGACCACCGACAAGGGCCTGGACCTCGGCACGATGGTGAAGATCGCGCGGAGCATGCACGGGCTGACCGCCGGCAAGCTCGACTTCGTCACGGTGCCCGTCGCCGCGTACGCGCCCGACCCGAACCGGGTGGCGCTCAGCCAGCCGGCCGCCGGGCAGTTCTTCACCGCGATCCGGCAGGACCAGGCCGTCGAGGCCGCGGCGAAGAAGACGACCGGGCCGGTGCAGGTGCGGCTCTACAACGCCACCGGCAGCTCCAGCACGGCCGCGAAGGTCGCGAAGCAGCTCAAGGCGCAGGGCTTCGTGGTCCTCGGGACGGCCACCATGAAGACCCGTCAGACGACCGGCGTGTACTACGCGCAGGGCTCGCAGGCGCAGGCCGCCGCGCTCGCCGCGGTGATCCCGGGCGCGAAGAAGGCGCTGTACCCGAAGGCCGGCCCGGGGGTGGTGAACCTGGTCCTCGGCACGTCGTTCACCGCGGTGAAGGCGAAGAAGAAGGCCGGGATCCCGACGCTGGAGGGCGAGATCCACGCCGACGGCGACATCTGCGCGACGGGGACCTGATCACCCGCCCGGCAGGGTGATGCGGAACGTCGACCGTCCCGCGAGCTCCGCCGTGCCGCCGTGCGCGGCGGCGACCGCCTGGACGATGGCGAGGCCGAGGCCGGTGCCCCCGGCCGCGCGGGACCGGCCGTGGTCGGCCCGCACGAACCGGTGGAAGATCTCGTCGCGGGCCTCCGCCGGGACGCCCGGCCCGTCGTCCTCCACCTCCAGCACGGCGCCCGGCGGTTCCGGCTGGGAGAGCCGGACCGTGACGTGGGTGCCGGGCGGGGTGTGGGTGCGGGCGTTGGCGAGCAGGTTCGCCAGCAGCTGGTGCAGCCGGCGGGCGTCCCCGGTGATCGTGACCGGCTCCTCGGGCAGCACCATCTCCCAGCGGTGGTCGGGGCCCGCGGCGCGGGCGTCGCTGGTGGCGTCCAGGACGAGCCGGGTCAGGTCGACCGGCTCGGACTCCAGCGGCCGGCCCGCGTCGAGCCGCGCGAGGAGCAGCAGGTCGTCGACCAGGTCGGTCATCCGGACGGACTCGGCCTCGATCCGGCCGAGCGCGTGCCGGACGTCGGGCGGGACGCCGTCGCGGGTGCGCAGCGCCAGCTCGGCGTGGCCGCGGATGGCGGCGACCGGGGTGCGCAGCTCGTGGCTGGCGTCGGCGGCGAACCGGCGCAGGCGCTCCTCGCTCGCGTGCCGGCGGGCCAGCGCGCCCTCGACGTGCCCGAGCATCCGGTTGAGCGCGGCGCCGACCTGCCCGACCTCGGTGCGCGGGTCGGTGTCGGGGACGCGCTCGGGCATCGCGACCTCGCCGCTGGCCAGCGGCAGCTCGGTGACGCGGGACGCGGTCGCGGCGACGCGGCGCAGCGGCCGCAGCGCGAGCCGCACCCAGGCGGCCGCGGCGATCCCGGCCGCGAGCAGCACGGCGGCGAACACGGTGAGCTCGACCAGCTCCAGCCGGTGCACGGTGTCGTGGACGGGCCGCAGCGGCAGCCCGGTGAGCAGCACGTCGCCGTCGTCGCCGCGGACGGTCATGACCCGGTAGTCGCCGAGCGCGGCCAGGTCGAGGTCGTGGCCGTTCCCGTCGGCCGGCAGCGCCGCCATGGCGCGGGCGTCGTCGCCGGTCAGCGGCACCGGCGCGACGGACTGCCCGCGCACGACCGCAGCCGTGGTGACCCGCCCTTGGTAGAGCCGGGCGCCGAACGTGCCGGACGCCTGGCCGCGCGAGTCGGGGCGGTTGTCGGCGTCGGGGTGGTGCTCGTGCTCCAGGCTGGCCGCGAAGCGCCCGCCGACCAGGGTGAGCTGCTGGTCGATCCGGCTCACCAGGAACCGGTCCAGCGCCGTGGTGGTGGCGACGCCGACCGCGAGGCAGCTGAGCGCCAGCAGGACGACGAGCCCCGCCGTGAGCCGGGCCCGGAGCGTCCGGACGTGCGGCACCTTCACGCGGACTCCGGCTTCAGCACGTACCCGACGCCCCGCACGGTGTGGATCATCGGCGTCCGGCCCGCGTCGATCTTCTTGCGCAGGTAGCTGATGTAAAGCTCGACGACGTGCGCCTGCCCGCCGAAGTCGTAGTCCCAGACGCGGTCGAGGATCTGCGCCTTCGACAGCACCCGGCGCGGGTTGCGCATCAGGAACCGCAGCAGCTCGAACTCGGTCGGGGTCAGCTCGACGAGCTCGCCGTCCCGGGTCACCTCGCGGGCCTCCTCGTCCATCGCCAGGCCGCCGACGGTCAGCAGCCCCGCCGTGCCGGCCTGCCGGGTCATCCCGGCGCGGCGCAGCAGCCCGCGCAGCCGGGCGAGGACCTCCTCCAGGCTGAACGGCTTGGTGACGTAGTCGTCGCCGCCCGCGGTGATCCCGGCGATGCGGTCCTCGACGGCGTCCCGCGCGGTCAGGAACAGCACGCAGACGTCGGGGGCGTCGGCGCGCAGCCGCCGCAGCACCTCCAGGCCGCCGATGTCGGGCAGCATCACGTCCAGCACGACGGCGTCGGGGCGGAACTCGCGGGCGGCGGCGAGGGCGCCCGCGCCGTCCCCGGCGGTGCGGACCGACCAGCCCTCGGACGCCAGCACCCGCGACAGCACCTCGGCGAGGTCGGGCTCGTCGTCGACGACCAGGACGCGGACGGGCGTGCCGTCGGCACGGCGCAGTCCGGCGCCGGCGGGTTCGGGAGTGCTCATGATGGGGCCCAGCCTCCCCCTCCAACCTCTGCGTTTCCTCAGAGAAACCTCTCAACCCGCCTGTTCCCCCGCGGATCAGAAGGAACTCAGAAACTCCGTTGGCAGGGTGGCCGCCATGACCACGACCAGGCATGACCTCAGGCGGCCCGCGCCGGCGGCGCCCCGCGCGGCGTGGCGCGTCCCGTCCTCGTGGCCGCAGGCGCTGATCTACGCGGGCGCGGTGGCGGTGCTGCTGCTGTGGTGGCACGGCACCCGGTCGGTCACCGGCCTGGACGGCTGGCTGACCGAGGCGGGCCGCGTCACCGGGCTGATGGCGGGCTACGGCTGCGCGGTGCTGCTCGCGCTGATGGCGCGGATCCCCGCGCTGGAGCGCGGCGTCGGCACCGACCGGCTAGCCCGCTGGCACGCGATGGGCGGCCGGTACACGGTCTGCCTTGCGTGCGCGCACGCGCTGCTGATCATCTGGGGATACGCGGTGACGTCGCGGACCGACGTCGTCCACCAGACGGTCTCGATCGTGTTCGACTACCCCGAGATGATCAAGGGGACGCTCGGCTTCCTGCTGCTGGTCGGCGTCGGGATCACCTCGGCGCGGGCCGCGCGGCGGCGGCTGCGCTACGAGACCTGGTACTACCTGCATTTCGCCACCTACCTGGCGATCTACCTGGCGTTCTGGCACCAGCTCGCGGACGGCGCCCAGTTCGCCGGCACGACCTGGGCGAAGGCGGCCTGGTACGCGCTGTACGGCGGCACCGGCCTGGTGCTGGTGTGGTTCCGGTTCGTGATGCCGGTGGTGCGGGGGCTGCGGCACGACCTGCGGGTCGCCGCCGTCCACGCCGAGGCGCCCGGCGTCGTGTCGATCTACATGACGGGGCGGCACCTGGACGAGCTGCACGCGCGCCCCGGCCAGTTCTTCCGGTGGCGGTTCCTCGCGCCCGGGCTGTGGTGGGCGGCGAACCCGTACTCGCTGTCGGAGCCCGTCCGGGGCGGCCGGCTGCGGATCACCGTGAAGGCCGCCGGCGACCACAGCGCGGCGCTGTTCCGGCTGCGTCCCGGGACGCGGGTGTGGGCGGAGGGCCCGTACGGCGGGTTCACCGGCGCGCGCCCGCACCACGACCGGGCGCTGCTGCTGGCGGGCGGCGTCGGCATCACGCCGCTGCGGACGCTGTTCGAGACGCTGCCCGGCGACGTCGTCCTGCTCTACAAGGCGCGGCGCCCCGAGGACCTGGCGCTGCGGGACGAGCTGGACGCGATCGCCACCGCGCGGGGCGCCCGGGTGCACTACTTCGTGAGCGAACCGGCGGGCTACGCGCTGCCGCTCACCGGGGAGGCCCTGCGCAGCCTGGTGCCCGACGTCCGGCACCGGGACGTGTACCTGTGCGGGCCGCCCGGGATGACCGGCGCCGCGCTCGCGGCGCTGAAGCAGGCGGGGGTGCGGCGCCGCCACATCCGCCACGAGTCGTTCGAGTTCTGAGGGGGCCGTCCATGCGCAGAGCCTTGATCACCACCGGGTCGACCGTGGCGGGCGTCGCCCTGCTGCTGTCGTTCAAGCCGCACCAGAGCGCGGCCGTGAAGGCGGCGGCGCCGTCCGCCGCCGGGACGAGCACCGGGGCGGCCGCCGCGCCCGGCCCGTCGGCGTCCCCGTCGTCGTCCGCGGCCTCCGGAGGGTCGAGCGGCACCTACAAGGGCGACGTGATCGACACCCGGTGGGGGCCGGTGCAGGTCGAGATCACGATGGCCAAGGGCCGCCTCACCGCGGTGAAGGTGCTCCAGGTGCCGTCGGAGAACCCCCGCGACCAGGAGATCAACCAGTTCGCGGTGCCGCAGCTGACGCAGGAGGCGCTCGCGGCGGGCAGCGCGCGCATCGACTCGGTGTCCGGCGCCACCTACACCAGCGAGGGCTACATCCAGTCGCTGCAGAGCGCGTTGGACGCCGCCCATGCCTGAGTCGGTCCATCACGTCGAGCACGTCATGGGGACGGTGTTCTCCTTCGACATCCGCTCGCCCCGCACCCCCGAGATCACCGTGGCGCTCGCGCGGGCGGTCGCGTGGCTGCACCGCGTCGACCGCGTCTTCTCCCCCTACCGCGACGACAGCCAGATCTCCCGCCTCGCGCGCGGCGAGATCGGCCTGGCCGGCTGCGACCCCGACGTGGCCGACGTGCTGCGGCGCTGCGACGAGCTGGAGCGCGAGACCGGCGGCGCGTTCAGCGCGACGGCGGCCGGACGCCTCGACCCGAGCGGCCTGGTGAAGGGCTGGGCGATCGAGCGGGCGTCCGCGATCCTGCACGACGCCGGGGCCCGCGACCACTGCGTCAACGGCGGCGGCGACATCCAGCTGCGCGGCGAGGCCGCCCCCGGCGAGCCCTGGCGGATCGGCCTCGCCGACCCCGCGGACCCCGCCGCGCTCGCCGCCGTGGTGACCGGCACCGACCTCGCCGTCGCGACGTCCGGCACCGCCGAACGCGGCCACCACATCATCGACCCGCGCACCGGACGGCCCGCCACCGCGCTCGCCTCCCTCACCCTCGTCGGACGGCACCTCACCGAGGTCGACGCGCTCGCCACCGCCGCGTTCGTCATGGGCGACGGAGCGCGCGAGTGGGCGTCCGCGCGTCCCGGCGTCGAGGCGTTCGCCGTCGCGCCCGACCGGACCCGCTGGTGGACGCCGGGCTTCGAGCGCCTCGCGCTGCTGCCCGCCGCGCCCGGGACGTCCGGCGCGTCCTGAGCAGCGGGCCCGGGGCGCCGACCGGGTAGGTTGGAGGCGGCCGTGCCGCACCGTCGCGAACTGCAGAGAAGGGACCAGCCCATGCCCAGCCCCGCAGGCGACCGGCGCGCGAAGGGCGGCCTGGAGGCCGAGGTCCTGGCGGTCCTGAAGGAGGCCGGCGAGCCGCTCACTCCCCGGCAGGTCGGGGAACGGCTGGCACGGTCGCTCGCCTACACGACGGTGATGACCGTCCTGGCGCGGCTGCACGAGAAGGGCCAGGCCGGGCGGGAGCGCGCGGGCCGCGGCTACGCGTACACGTACCAGCGCGACGAGGCGGGCCGCAGAGCCGTCCAGATGAAGCGGCTCCTCGGCGGCGAGGACCAGCACGCCGACGTCCTGGCCCACTTCGTCAGCGAGCTCTCCCCCGAGGACGAGGACGTCCTGCTCCGGCTCCTCGGCGGCGACCCCCGCGACCAGCCGTCCTGAACGGCGCACGGCCGTTTCCCGCCGGGCGGCCGTTCCGCGCCGGGCGGCCGTTCCGCGCCGGGCGGCCGTTTCGCGCCGGGCGGCCGTTTTCCAGCAGCCCGGCCGTTCAACAGCAGCCCGGCCTTTCTCCAGCGGCCGCTCTACAGCAGGCCGGCCTCCTTCTCCGGGACGCGCCGTCTCGCGGGACGGCGCGCCGGGGCGGGCCTGACCAGGTCGTCGAGCAGCGCGTCCCATTCGGCGCCGACCGCCTCCGGGGTGTAGCGCGCCATCGCGCCGGCGGCCTGCTCCCCGAGCCCCTCGCGCAGCCGCCGGTCGTCGATCATCCGGCCGATCGCCGCCGCGAGCGCCGCCACGTCCCCGCCCTTGACGAGCAGCCCGTCGACGCCGTCGGTGAGCAGCTCGCGCGGGCCCGTCGGGCAGTCGAACGACACCACGCCGAGGCCCTTGCTCATCGCCTCCATCAGCACCAGCGGCAGCCCCTCGTACCGGGAGCTGAGCACGAAGATCGACGCCTCGGACATGGCCGTGCCCATGTCGCCCGTCCGGCCCATCAGGAACGCGCTGGACGCCAGGCCCCGGCGGTCGATCCGGCGCTGCAGCCGCTGCCGCCACGGCCCGCCGCCGTAGATCCGCAGCGTCCAGCCCGGATGGTCCGCCGCGACCTGCTCCCAGGCGTCCAGCAGCAGGTCGAAGCCCTTCTGCCGGACGAGCCGCCCGGCGGCGAGGACCGTCCGCGCGGCCGGGTCGGCGGGCCCGCCGTTCAGCTCGGGCAGCGCGTTCGGGATGCACACGAGCCGCCGCGCGTCCGGCAGCTCGCGGCGGTATCCGGCGAGGTCGGTCGCGGTCAGCGTGACGACCGCGTCGAGCCGCCCGTACCGGCGCAGGACGCGGTCGCGGACGGCGGGCCGGTGGCTGCCGAGGTTCATGTGCTCCTGGCCGACCGTGCGGACCTCCGGCGGCGCGAACACCGCCGCCGCGAGGTTCAGGCTCGGCCGGGTCGTGATCAGCAGGCCGGTGCGCAGCGACCGCAGGAACCGGATGAGCAGCAGGTCCGTCCAGAGCGAGCAGCGCCGGTAGGACGGCTCGCCGACCGGGACGAGCAGGCTCGGCAGCCGCGACAGCACCCGGCGGGCGAGGCCGCGCGCCCCGCCGGGCGGGTCGACCCGGTCGTCCAGGCTGGACACCCGGACGCCGTCGGGGATCGGGAAGCTCGGCCGGCGCAGCTCCCGGATCAGCCCGACGACCTCGACCTCGCGCTGCCGGGCGAGCTGCCCCGCGGTGTTCAGCACGGTCCGGACCGTGCCGCCCGCGCCGTAGGCGTGCTGCACCAGGAAGATCACCTTCCGGGCCGTCGCGGCGGGCGCGCGGCGCGCCCGGCGCCGGTTCGCCGGCCTCAGCAGCAGCAGCGCGAGCGGTTCCAGCATCGCCGACAGCGCCCGTACGGCCGTCCTGCCGCCCCATCGCACCGCGCGCCGCAGGACCCTCCGGCGCTCGCGGCCACCCGCCCCGGTCACGGCATCCTCCCCCCAGCGGAGCGAAGCGCCCAGGCCTCGCCCCGATCGACCTACTACTGATTACGTAGTACTACATGCCCCGGCTGCCGGGGCCGCATCCAGGCATTACCCCGATTGCCCCCGAACGTGCCGCAAACGTTCAGGTCGGCGCCGCCGTGCGGCATCGCCGTCGCGGCCTCCGCACCCGCCGCGCGAAAGGAGCACCCATCCGTTCCGCGCAACACCCCCATGGGAGGGCCAAGGAGGCGTATGCTTTCGGTGATCGCTCGGACACCTAGAGTGATCGCGAGTCGACTCCCCGGGAGACGGCATGCCTGGACTGCCCCGCGCCGCCTGGCTTTACGTCTGCGTCGTCATCGCCCTGGCGGCGGTCCTGATCGGCTCCTCGTCCCCCGGGGACGTCGACCCGCACGTGCTGGTCGCCCTCGTCGCGCTGTTCGTCCTCTGCGACTCGCTGCCCGCCCGGCTGAACGTCGAGCGGGCCCGGATGTCGCTCGGCTTCGCGGTGAGCCTGGCGTCGGTGGTGCTCCTCGGCCCGGCCGGCGCCGCGCTCGTCGGGCTCAGCGCCGTCGCGACCGGGCAGCGCAACGTCGCGCTGGTCAAGCGGCTGTTCAACGGCGCGCAGTTCGCCGTCGGCGGCTACGCGGCCGGGGTCGTGTTCGGCGCGCTCGGCGGCGCCCGGTTCGAGCCCGGGCGGGCCGGCTGGGTCTGGGACGCGCTCGGCCCGTTCGTCGGCGCGCTACTGACGTTCGTGCTGGTCAACCTCGTCCTCACCTCGGGCGCGCTGCTGCTCAGCGGCGAGTCCGAGCCCGGCGAGCTGGTGCGCGACAGCGGCCAGCTCGCCGGGGTGTGCGTCGGGTACGGGATGTACGGGCTGCTGATCGCGGGCCTGTGGCCGGACCTCGGGCCGCTCGTCGCGGTGCTGGTGCTGCTGCCGCTGTTCGTCGCCCGGTGGGCGCTGGAGCAGACGTTCGGGCAGCGCCGCGCCTACGACGCGACGCTCGCCGCGCTGTGCCAGGCCGTCGAGACCAAGGACCCGGCGACCCGCGGGCACTCCGAGCGGGTGTCGCGCGGCGCGGTGATGATCGCCCGGCAGATCGGGATGCGCCCGGAGCGGGTCGAGGCCATCCGGTACGCGGGCATGCTGCACGACATCGGCAAGATCGGCGTGCCGACGAAGATCCTGCGCAAGGGCGGCGACCTCACCGACGAGGAGTTCGCCGCGGTCCGGCTGCACCCGATGCGCGGGCTGGAGATCGTCCGGGAGATCGGGTTCCTGGACGAGGCGCTCGCCGGCATCATGCACCACCACGAGAAGGTGAACGGCCGCGGCTACCCGATGGGCCTGGTCGGCGACGAGATCCCCGAGTTCGCGCGGGTGATCGGGGTGGCGGACGCCTTCGACGTGATGACCTCCGCGCGCCCCTACAAGCAGCCGATGCCGGTCGGCGACGCCAAGCGGGAGCTGCGGCGCTGCGCGGGCACGCAGTTCGACCCGGTGATGGTGGAGGCGTTCCTGCGCGCCCTGGACGCGCACGGCTGGGAGTCGCAGCGCGGCCGGCCCGTCGACGCCCCACCGGCGACACCGGTGGAACCGGGCCGTCAGACGTAAAGGGCGACCACGGCATCCGTGACACGCGCCCGTGACGCGCCGCCGTGACGCGCGGCCGTGATGCCGTCTGACCTGGGGGTCTCCGGACCGAGTCCGCTCGTCGAGTTTGCCTGTTCCGGGGCATAGGGCCCGTCCGTGCGGACACATCGCCAGTGACGCACTCTCGGACGGAACGGGTGGTGAACGTGCGCGCGAGGCGTGGGCGCAGGGCGGCGGGGCTGAACTGGCCGCTGCTGCTGGGACTGATCGCGACCGGTTTCCTCATCTACGTGTGGGTGTGGGCGTCGACGCAGGGCGGCCCGCCGTGGCCGCCCCGCTGACCGGCGCCGGGGCCTCGCTGACCGGCGGCGGGGCCTTCTGAGAGCCGGCCGTCGCGCATCGTCCAGACCCGGTCCACCGCGTCCAGCTGGGCGAGGTCGTGGGTGACCATGACGGCCGCGACGCCGCGCTCGCGGGTGAGGCGGCCGAGCAGGGCGACGATCGAGGCGCCCCGCTCGTGATCGAGCGCGCTGGTCGGCTCGTCCGTGAGCAGCACGCGCGGGTCGTTCATCAGCGCGCGGGCGATGGCGACGCGCTGCCGCTCGCCGCCGGACAGCTGGTACGGCCGCTTGTGCTCCAGCCCGGCCAGCCCGACCGCGGCGAGCAGCTCGCGGGCCCGGCCGGCGGCCGCGCGGGCGGGACGGCCCGCCAGGTGCGCCATCACGGTCAGCTGGTCGAGCGCGGTCAGCGAGGGCAGCAGGTTGGGCTGCTGGAACACGACGCCGACGCGGTCGCGGCGCAGCCGGGTGCGCTCGGCGGGGTCCAGCCCGGCGGCGTCCCGCCCGGCGACCTCGACGCTGCCGGACGCGGGGGCGATCAGCAGCGCGGCGACCGCGAGCAGGCTCGACTTCCCGGAGCCGGACGGGCCCGCGACGGCCGCGAACTCGCCCGCCGCGACCGTGAGACTCACCCGGTCGAGGGCGGTCAGCGTGCGGTCCCCGTCGGGGTAGGTCAGCACGACGTCGTGCAGGACGAGGCTCATCGGGCGGCTCCCAGCGCGGTCAGCGGGTCGACGGAGGTGATCTTCCGGACGGCGAGCGCGGCCCCGCCGGCACCGAGCACGATCATGACGGCGACCGGCAGGACGGTGGTGCCGGCGGAGACGACGAACGGGACGCGTCCCGCGACGGCGGCGCCGGCCAGCCCGCCGATCGCGCCGCCGAGCCCGGCACCTCCCAGCAGCACCAGCACGGCCTGCGCGAGCGCGTCGCGCAGCAGGTAGCCGGTGCTCGCGCCGAGCGCCTTCAGGACGGCGACGTCGCCGCGCCGCTGGATCGTCCAGACGGTGAAGAACGCGCCGATGACCAGCGCCGATATCGCGAACAGGAAGCCGCGCATGAGCTGCAGCGACCCGTTCTCGGCGCTGAACGACGGGATGGCCGCCCGGGCGTCGGCGAGCGGGACGGTGGTGGTGCCGAGCCGCGCGTCGGCGGCCCGCAGGTCCGGGCTCCCGTGCGTGCGCAGGAGCAGGACCGTCGCGGCCTCGCCGCCGCCCTGCGGGTTCACCGCCCGCCAGTCGGCGAGCCCGAGCCAGGCGACCGGGGTGTGGCTGTAGGACGCGTCGCCGCGGACCCCGGCGACCGCGAAGGCATGCCCGGCGATGCGGATCTTCGCGCCCGCCGCGAGGCCGGTCTTGCTCGCCAGCCCCTTCGAAAGGACGACCTGGCCCGCGGCCGGGGCACCGCCGCCGGCCCTCCCGCCGGGCGCCACGCCGAAGAAGGCGGCGGGCGCGCCGCGCTCCCCGCCGGACCCGTAGGACAGGCGGCCCATGGCGATGCCGAGCGGCTCGGCCGTCACGCCCGGGACGTCCCGCCAGCCCTGGACCGTCCGCTGGTCGATCCGGCTGTCGGAGAACGACGGCTTCCCGTCGGCGGACGCGGCGGTGCCGAACGCGACGCGGTCGGCGGGCAGCCCCTCGACGGCGGACCCGCTGTCCCTGGCGAGGCCCGCGGTGAGCCCGGACAGCATCGTCACCAGCAGCGTGATGAGCAGCACGACCGCGCCCATGAGCGCGAACCGCCCCTTGGCGAAGCGCAGGTCCCTGAGCGCCACGAACACCGTGCGTCTCCCGTTCCCTCGTCGATCCGGACGTTTTCCACCCTCTGCCGCGCGCGCCCCCGGCACATCGTGCGGGCGCACCGCCGGGCGGCCTTACTCCGGACGGCCCCGGATCCACCTTTCGATCGATTCCGGGACCCGGCCGGTCGCCTACGCTGGGTGAGAAATGAGGGACGATCCGTTCTCGCCGGCGGTGCGGCTGCTCGGCTGGGCCGTGCACGGCACCTTCCTGGTGCTGCTCGCGATCGCCCTGGTCCGCGTGGTGCACGACGGCCTGGCCTGGGCCGCCGCGGGCGGCGTGCTGCTCGGCCTGCTGTACGCGGCGGCGGTCGTCCCGCGACTGCGCGAGCACCGCACCCGTCCGGCGCTCGCGCGCGCGTGGCTGGGGGTGATCAGCGCGGGGTGGGTGGCGCTGGCGCTGTCCTCCCCCGACTTCGTGTGGCTGGCGTTCCCGCTGTTCTTCGCCTACCTGCACCTGCTGCCGCCGCCGGCGGCGCTGCCCGGGGTGGCCGCGCTGACCGGCGCGGCGATCGCCGCGTCCGCGTGGCACGGCGGCGGCCTGACGCTCGCCGAGGTGCTCGGGCCCTGCATCGGCGCGGCCGTCGCGACGATGATGGCGCTGGCGTACGCGGCGCTCTACCGGGAGAGCGAGCAGCGCCGGCGGCTGATCGAGGAGCTGGTGCGCACCCGGGAGCGGCTCGTCCGCGCGGAGGCGGGCGCCGCGCGGCTCGCCGAGCGGGAGCGGCTCGCCCGGGAGATCCACGACACGCTCGCGCAGGGTATGTCGAGCATCATCCTGCTGCTGCGGGCGGCGCGCCGCGACCTCGACCACGCGCCCGGCGCGGCGCGCGGCCGGCTCGACGAGGCGGAGAAGGCCGCCGCCGAGAACTTGGAGGAGGCCCGCAGCTTCGTGCGCGCGCTCGCCCCGCCCGTCCTGCGGCGGTCGTCGCTGCCGGACGCGCTGCGCCGCGTCACCGAGTCGGCGAGCGCGCGGTCGCCCGTCCGGATGCGGTTCGAGGTGTCCGGGACGCCCGCCGAGCTGCCGACCGAGTACGAGGTGGCGCTGCTGCGGATCGCGCAGGGCGCGCTCGGCAACGCGAGCCGGCACGCGGCCGCCGGGACCGTCGGCGTGACGCTGACCTACCTCGACGACATGGTGGTGCTGGACGTGTTCGACGACGGCCGCGGCTTCGACCCGTCCCCCACCCGGACCGACCCCGGCGAGCCCGCCGGGGGCACCGGATACGGGCTGCGCGCCATGCGGGAACGAGCCCGCGCGCTGGGCGGGACGCTGACCGTCGAGTCGTCGCCGGGCGAGGGGACGGCCGTGGTGGCGAGCCTGCCGCTGCCCGCCGCACCCGGCGACCTCGAAGGAAAGCCGGGCCGGTGACCGCGCCGATCCGCATCCTGCTGGTCGACGACCATCCCGTGGTCCGCTCCGGCCTGCGCGCCATGCTGGTCGGGCAGCCCGGCTTCGCGCTGGTCGGCGAGGCCGCGACCGGTGAGGAGGGCGTCGCCGAGGCGTCCCGGCTGCACCCGGACGTCGTCCTCATGGACCTGCAGCTCGGCGCCGGCATCCACGGCAGCGAGGCGACCCGGCGGATCACCGCGGCCGGGCCGCGCGCGCCGCGCGTCCTCGTGCTGACGACGTTCGACTCCGACTCCGACATCCTCGCCGCGATCGAGGCGGGCGCCACCGGCTACCTGCTCAAGGACGCGCCGCCGGAGAAGCTGCACGCCGCGATCCGGTCGGCCGCCGCCGGGGACAGCACGCTCGCGCCGTCCGTCGCGTCCCGGCTGCTGGGCCGGATGCGAGCACCGTCCGCGACGCTGACCGGGCGGGAGCTGGAGGTGCTCGGCCTCGTCGCCGAGGGCCTGTCGAACCGGCAGATCAGCAAGCGCCTGTTCCTCAGCGAGACGACCGTGAAGACGCACCTGGTGCACATCTACGCCAAGCTGGAGGTCGACTCCCGCACCGCCGCCGTCGCGACCGCCACCCGCCGCGGCCTGATCCGCCCCCGCTGACCCCGCCCCCGCCCGCCGCCCGGGGCGTGGTGGTGGTGGGGTCAGGTGGGGCCGTGGACCCGGTATTTGGCGGCGTCGGACCATTTGACGTCGAGGCCGAGGCCGGGACGGTCGGGGGCGGGCCGCAGCGCGCCGCCCTCCGGGCTGAGCGTGCCGTCGAAGACGAGCTGCTCGAAGCGGACGTGGTCGTGGAAGTACTCCAGGTGCCGGAGCCGTTCGACGGCGCAGAACGCGTGCGCCGACGCGGCCGGGGCGCAGTGCGCGGACAGCCCGATCTGCCGGGCCGCCGACAGGCCCGCGACCTGCAGCAGTCCGGTGATGCCGCCGCAGCGGGTCACGTCGGCCTGCAGGCAGTCCACGGACGGGCCGTCCAGCAGGTCGGCGAAGTCCTTCAGCACGAACCCGTACTCGCCGGCGGCCACCTCCAGACGGCCCGGGCCGTGCTCGCGGACGAGCCGCAGCCCCTCGGTGTCGTCGGAGCTGACCGGCTCCTCGAACCAGCGCACGTCCCACTCGCCGGCGAGGCGCCGCGCCCAGTACAGCGCCGCCTTGCGGGTCAGCGCCCCGTTGGCGTCGACGAACAGGTCGGGCTCCGGGCCGATCGCCTCGCGGACGGCGGTCAGCCGGCGCGGATCGTCGTCCGGGGACCGGGAGATCTTCAGCTTGACGCGCGGGATCCCCTGCTCGACCCAGCCGGCGAGCTGCCCGGCGAGCCGGTCGAGCGGGTAGTTGGTGAAGCCGCCGCTGCCGTACACGGGGACGTGGTCGTGGAAGCTCGGCAGCACCTGGAACAGGGGCCGGTCGAGCAGCCGGGCCTTCAGGTCCCACAGCGCGATGTCGACGGCGGACACGGCCATGGACCCGGCGCCGGGACGGCCCGCGTTGCGGATCGCGGCGAACATCCGGCGCCAGGCGGCGGCCGGTGCGAGCGCGTCCGCGCCCTCCACGAGCGAGGCGAGCTTCGACTCGACGAGCGTCGCGACGGCGAGGCTCCCGTAGGTGTAGCCGATCCCGGTCCGGCCGCCCGCGCTCGCCTCGACGAGCACCATCGTCGTCGAGTCCCAGCGCAGGGTGCCGTCCTCCTCCGCGCCGTCCGGGCCGTCCGTCGGCAGCGTGAACGCGTGCACCGCGATGCCGTCGACGGGGATCCCGCTTCCCGTGCCCATCGGCCGCTCCCCCTCTCGTCCTGCCTCTAACTACCGCTGGGAGGGGCGGCGAAACGGTGCGGGCGGCCGCGGCGGCGGTCCCCCGGCCCGCCCTGCCCTTCGTTTGCATCGCCCTTCCTCGGGGACGTGGCGAAGGGACGACACGCGCATCGACGGACATCGGGAGAGATCATGGGCCAGCAGGTAGCCGACTACGTGCTCGAGAGGCTGCGCGAATGGGGCATCGACCGGGTCTACGGCTACCCGGGCGACGGCATCAACGGGATGCTGGGCGCGTTCGACCGCGCGAAGGGGCATCCGGAGTTCATCCAGACGCGGCACGAGGAGATGGCCGCGTTCATGGCCTGCGCCCACGCCAAGTTCACCGGTGAGGTCGGGGTGTGCACCGCGACGTCCGGGCCGGGCGCGATCCACCTGCTGAACGGCCTCTACGACGCCAAGCTGGACCACCAGCCGGTCGTGGCGATCATCGGGCAGCAGAAGCGGCTCTCCCAGGGCACCCACTACCAGCAGGAAGTGGCGCTGGAGAACCTGTTCGCGGACGTGTCGGAGTTCGTGCAGATCTGCATGGACCCGGGGCAGATGCGGCACATCATCGACCGCGCGTTCAAGACCGCGCTCACCACCCGCGGCGTGGCGACGATCATCATCCCGGAGGACGTCCAGGAGAGCGACGCGGTCCCGTCGCCGCCGAAGGAGCACGGCTCGGTGTACTCCAGCGTGGGGTGGAGCCGGCCGCGGATCCTGCCGAACCCGGAGGAGCTGCGGAAGGCCGCGGACATCCTCAACGAGGGCAAGAAGGTCGCGATGCTGATCGGGCAGGGCGCGGCGAACGCGGAGGCGGAGGTCATCGAGGTCGCCGAGCTGCTCGGCGCCGGGATCGCCAAGGCGCTGCTCGGCCGCGAGGTCGTCCCGGACGACCTGCCGTTCGTCACCGGCCCGATCGGGCTGCTCGGCTCCAAGGCCAGCGACGAGATGATCATGAACTGCGACGTGCTGTTCATGATCGGGTCCAGCTTCCCCTACGCCGAGTGGCTGCCGGACGAGGGCAGCTGCAAGGGCGTCGAGATCGACATCGACGGCCGGATGATCGGCATCCGCTACCCGATGGACGCGCACGTCGTCGGCGACGCGAAGGAGACGCTCAAGGAGCTGATCCCGCTCCTCAAGCGCAAGAAGGACCGGTCCTGGCGGGAGAAGATCGAGGAGAACGTGCGCGCCTGGAACACGGTGATGGAAAAGCGCGCGGGGCAGTCGTTCGGCGGCAAGATCAACCCGCAGGCGGTGGCGCACGAGCTGTCGCCGCTGCTGCCGGACGGCGCGATCCTCACCGCCGACTCCGGCTCGGCCACCAACTGGTGGGCGCGGCACATCAAGCTCCGCGACGACATGAAGGCCTCGCTGTCCGGGACGCTCGCGACGATGGGGCCCGGCGTCCCGTACGCGATCGCGGCGCGGTTCGCGTTCCCGGACCGTCCGGTGATCTGCTTCGTCGGTGACGGCGCGTTCCAGATGAACGGCATGAACGAGATGCTGACCGTCAAGCGGTACGCGAACCGGCTGGCGGGCTCCCCGCCGCTGATCTTCTGCGTGTTCAACAACCAGGACCTCAACCAGGTCACCTGGGAGCAGCGCGCGATGGGCGGCGACCCGAAGTACCCGGGCTCGCAGACGATCCCCGACTTCCCCTACGCCAAGTACGCGGAGCTGGCGGGGCTGAAGGGCATCTACTGCGACGAGCCGAAGAAGGTCACCGACGCGTGGAAGCAGGCGCTGTCGAGCGACCGCCCGGTGGTGCTGGAGTTCGTGGTGGACAACGAGATCCCGCCGATCCCGCCGCACATCATGAGCGACCAGGCCAAGAAGACCGTCAAGGCCGGCATCAAGGACCCGCAGAAGTTCGGGATCGCCGAGCGCGGCTTCCGGCAGAAGCTCACCGACCTCTACGAGAGCCTCCCCGGCCGCAAGCACTGACGCCTTCACGATCCGTTGGCCTGCGGCGGGCCGTCGTCATGAGCGGTGCCATGGCGGCGGCCCGCCGCATGTCAACGCGCGGTGGCGGTCAGGTGGGCGAAGGCGACGGTGTTGCCCCGGTAGTGGCGGGCGGCGGGGTCGAACCGGCCGCCGCAGGTGATGAGGCGGAGGGACGGCCCCGGCGTGTCGGCGTACACGGCCCGCGCGGGGAAGCCGTCCTTGGGGAAGCGGCGGACGGCGTCGACGGTGAACACGGCCGTCGCCCCGTCCGCGCGGCGGACCCGGACGTCCTGGCCGGGGCGGAGCCGGCCCAGCCGGAAGAACACCGACGGCCCCGCGGACGAGTCGAGGTGCCCTTCGATGACGGCGGTGCCCGCCTCGCCCGGCGTGACGGAGCCGGTGTACCAGGCGGGCTGGTCCTCGTGCGGCGGCCGCGGCGGCTGGAGTGTCCCGTCCCGGAGGAGTCCGGCCCGCGCGACGCGGGCGCGGACGCCGAGCGCGGGGATGGTGAGCCGGGTCGGCGGCGCGGCGGGCAGCGCGAGACCGTCCGCCGGGCTCGAATCCCGGGGCGGCGCCCAGGTGCGCGGCGCGGCCGGTGCCTGCGGCGCGGCCTCTTGGTGCCCGGCGATCACCGTGGTGACGGCGGCGGCGCCGCACGCGGCCGCTGCCAGGCTCAGGCCGAGGGTCGGGCGGTCGCCGCGCGGCGGGGCGGTCCTCATGCGGGCCGGAACGCTGTCCGGTTCCGCCGCCGGACGTGCAGGGCGCGGGCCAGCGCTCCGGCGCCCGCGAGCCCGGCGCCCGCGCCGAACAGCCAGGCGACCTTGGCGTGGCCGGTGCCGACGGTGGAGCCGGTGGCGGCGGTGGAGCCGGTGCCGGTCGCGGCGCCGCCCGCCGGCATCGGCTGGAGCACGCCGCAGAGCGCGGGCGACGTCACGGCGAGCGGCAGCGACGGGACCACGTCGCTCTTCTCGCTCCGCGCCTTGCGGCCGAGGGTCCGCGGGTCGTCGCCGTGGACGACGACGACCGCGATGCCCTTGCGCAGGGAGGCGACGGCCGCCGGGCTCAGCGTGATGGTCCGCGCGTAGCGCACGCTCGGCCCCTTCGGCGCGATCTTCAGGTCGGTGCCCGCCTGCGGCGTGACGTTGCCCCTCACCGAGAGGGTCGTCTGGATCGGGCCGTAGTAGGGCGTCCCTTCCGTGGTGCTGACGACGCCGTCGCCGTTCCGGTCGGCGGACGCCGGCGGGCACATGCCGCGGGCGCCGCCGTGGATGTGCTGAAGGTGCGGATACGGCGCGCCGTTGAGCCGCGCCGCGAGCCCGGAGTACCGCTCGGTGATCGTCGCGGTGCTCTCGCGGAGCCGCAGCGTCAGCAGTCCCGACCCGGTCTGGTGGTTCAGCGGCCGCAGCCGGGCCTGGTAGGTGACGGTGCGCGACGCGGCCGGACCGGCTCCGGCCGATGCCGCCGGCGCCGCCGGGGCCGTCGCCATGAGCGCCAGGCCGGCGGCACCGCCGAACGCCAGTGCCGCCCGCCCGCCTCGCGACCGTTCTGCGCCTTTTATTCGCATTCCTGCCCTTTCCCCGGTAGCGCGCGTCACGCGATGATCGCTGGGGAATTGCCCGGGCGGAAAGCGCACTAATGCGCGCCGGGCTCACAGGAAAGGCAAAATCCACCCGGCCGGGCGCCGCCGCCCGGCCGCCCGGCGCCGCCGCACGGCCACCCCGGGCGAGGGCGGCCGGGCGGGGGCGGGTCAGCCGAGTTCCAGCAGCAGCGCCGCCGACCAGCTGAAATTGGTGGAGTTCAGCGCCGCGCCGGTCAGCGGGTCGTAGTTCTCCGCGATCGGAGCGTCGCCGAGCAGGCCCGCCGCCGAGCCGCGCAGCCGGTCCGCGAGGGACGCCGCGTCCCGCCGGTAGCCGTACCGCTGGAGCCCGGCCAGCGCGAAGTACGCCTGGTCGAGCCAGACCGGACCGCGCCAGTACTCCTCGGGCGCGAAGTACGGGGAGCTCTTCGCGACCGTCGCGAACGGAACCTTCGTCGCGAACTCCCCCGGGTCGGTCAGCCTGCCGCGGACGGCGGCGGCCTCGGCGCCTCCCGCGACGCCCGCCCACAGCGGGATCGCGCCCTCGATGCCCCGGCCCCGCTCGGTGAGGCGCTTCCCGGACGCGAGGTCGATGTCGTAGAAGTAGCCGGTCGCCGGGTCGTACATGGCCTTGCGGACCGCGGCGGCGACCGTGCGCTGCCGGGCCGTCCAGCGCTCGGCGTCGGCGCGGTGGCCGAGCCGCCGGGCGATCGCGGCGAGGTAGCCGTCCTCGGCGGCGAGGTAGGAGTTGAGGTCGACGGACTCCTGGTTTAGCGAGTACCCCACGAGGCGGCCGCCCGCGTCGCGGTTCTCGACGACGGACGTGCCGAGCGCGGCGTCGAACCGCGGCGCGTTGTCCATGCCGCTCTCCCACGCGGCGGCCTGCCGGGCGTCCTCCGGCGTCGCGTTCGCCGGGTCGACGGTGGCGCCGTACTCGGCGAGCCCGTCGTGGTCGTGGTCCCGGTCGCGGTACCACCAGTCGTGGTACGCGACGAGCTTCGGGTACATCTCACGAAGGAACGCCTCGTCCCCGTTGCGCTGGTAGACCTCCCACACCGCCCACGCGGCGAGCGGCGGCTTGCTGTTGCGCTCGTTCCAGTTGCCGCCGCCCTGCGCCGGGTCGTTGTAGAAGACGCAGTCCGGGATCATGCCGGCGTCCTGCGGGCGGGTCTTGGAACCGGGCTCGACCTGGTAGTCGAACATCGACCTGATCTGCGACTCCGCGAGCCCGGGCGCGAAGCGGGCGGTGCCGACGGCCTGCTTCCAGGTGTCCCACGCCCAGAACCCGCCGGTGAACCACTTGTAGCTGATGGACGGGGTCATCCCGCCGTGCTTGAGCATCCCGGCCGGGCCGCGCCAGTTCGTGACCAGCGTCTCCAGCGACTTCACGGCGAGGCGGCGGCGGTCCGCCGGGACGCCGCGGGTCACGGCGGCGACGTAGCCGCGCCAGCGCTCGTCCGTCCGCGCGATCACCCGGCCGGGATCGCGCAGCGGCGCGGCGGTGTCCTCGCGGCTGCGCTCGGCGGCGGTGAAGGTGTAGCTCTCCGTCCAGGTCAGCGCGGACGAGCGGTGCGGCGCGAGGGTCAGCGGGCGGGCGAGGTCGGTGCGGTAGGCGTCGCCGGTGACGGTCGTGCGGACGGGCCCGTCGTGCCGGACCTCGAACCGCTCGCCGCCGCCGGTGAGGTAGTCCCACTGCTTCCTGACCTTCGCGAACGCGACCGCGACGCCGTCCGCGGTGGCGTGCAGGGACGGCGCGCTCCGCATCGGCTCGGCGTCGGGGCGCAGCAGCTCGCCCGTCCAGCCGACGTGCAGGGTCCGCGCGGTGCCGCCGGTGTTCGCCACGGACGCCCGGACGAGCGCGGTGCGGTCGGACGCGAACCGCAGCTCCAGCATGAGCCGCAGCCCCGGCAGGTCGTAGGTCTGGCGGAGCACGCCGGGCAGCGACGTGAAGCGCGGGTTCTTCGCGGACGCGAGGTCGATCTCCTCACCGTTCTCGCTGAGCGTGAGGCGGCTGAACGCCTTGCTCAGCCACCACGGATACTCCTGCGCGATGTACAGCGGGCCGGTGAAGCCGCCGTAGGCGGACGTGTCGCCGGGCTTCGGCAGGGCGTAGGCGTGCCAGGCGCCCTGGTCGGCGAACACGTTGATGTCGCTGACCTCGGGCGGCAGGGCCTTCGCGGGGACGCCGTGCAGGTCGAGCACATCGGCGTAGCCGGCGGGGCCCGATGGCCGTGGTGGCGGCGCCGCGACGGCGGCGTCCACCGGGAGGACGAGTGCGGAGCCGAGCGTCAGCCCGGCCAGGACATGCAGCGATCGACGCATGACGACCTCTTCGAGGGGGTGGGTTCAGGGGCGCGCGGTCTTGACGACCGCGGCTCCGTACGGGGGGAGGTGCAGGGTCCGGCGGACGGCGGCGCCGGTCAGCAGGTCGACGCCGTCCGGCGCGGGCGTCTCGCATTCCCGGGCGGCCTGGTTGAGCAGGAAGTAGTAGGAGTTCTCGGGCCCGTCGCGGCGCGTGACCTCGACGTCCGGCGCGGCGTCGAGCACCGGGCGCACTCCGGCGTCGGCGAGCGCCTCGTCCAGCACCAGCCCGATCCCGTAGCCGAGGTGGCAGCCGACGTACCAGGCGCGGCCCTCGCCGTAGGCGTTGCGGGTGACCGCCGGACGGCCGTCCAGCTCGCCGGACGTGTAGGTGCCCACGACCTCGGCCGTCAGGGCTTCCAGCCACTCGCTCCACATCGTCGCGGTGACCGACCGCCCGCCGAGCGACACCGGAACGGACGCGCCGTCGGGGACGGGCCAGAACTCGTCGACCACGACCCCGAGCACGTCGCGCAGCGGCGCCGGGTATCCGCCGAGGTGGATGTGGTCGTGCTCGTCGACGATGCCGCTGAAGAAGCCGCACACGAGCCGCCCGCCGCCGTCGACGTACGAGGTGAAGCGCGCGGCCGTCGCGTCCGACATGAGGTACAGGTTCGGGGCGAGGACGAGCCGGTATCCCGCGAGGTCGCCGTCCGGCGGCACGAAGTCGACGCCGACGTTGCGTCCCGCCAAGGCCCCGTACCAGGACGCGACGAGGTCGCGGAGCCGGAGCCGGGCGGACGGGTGGTCCTCCAACTCCAGCGCCCACCACGAGGTCCAGTCCAGGACGATCGCGACATCCGACGCGATCCGGGTGCCCGCGACCTCGGCGAGCCGCGCGAGGTCGCCGCCCAGCGCGACCGTCGACGCCCACTGCCGTCCGGCGGTCCCGCGATGCGGCAGCAGCGCGCTGTGGAACTTCTCCGCACCGGCCCGCGACGCCCGCCACTGGAAGTGCAGGACGCCGTCCGCGCCGTGCGCCACCGTCTGCAGCGACCACAGCCGCGCCAGCGCGGGCGGCTTCGGCGCGTTCACCGGACGCCAGCTCACCGCCGACGGCGCCTGCTCCATCAGCAGCCACGGACGGCCGCCCTTCAGCGAGCGCATCAGGTCGTAGTTCATCGCGGCTCCGACGTGCGCGTCCGGATCCGCCGGGTCCGGGTAGGCGTCGTCGGACACCACGTCCTCGTGCGCGGCCCACGTCCAGTAGTCGAGCGGCTTGAACATCGACATGAAGTTCGTCGTCACCGGCACGCCCGGGGCGACCTCGTCGAGCTGCGCCTTCTCGCCCAGGTAGCAGGCGAGCAGCGCGTCCGAGCAGAACCGCCGCCAGTCCAGCGCCTGCGTCGGGTTCACCGGGCCCGGCGCGGCGCGCGGCGGCTCGATCTCGTCGAACGTCCCGTACCGCTGCGACCAGAAGTCGGTCGCCCACGCGGCGTTCAGCGCAGCGACGTCCCCGTACCGGTCGCGCAGCCAGCGCCGGAAGTCCGCGGCGGACGCCTCGCAGAAGCATTCGGTGACGTGGTCGCCGTACTCGTTGTGGACGTGCCACATCGCCAGCGCCGGATGGTCGCGGTACCGGGCGGCGATCGTCCGCGCCAGCCGCGCCGCCGCGTCCCGGTACACCGTCGACGAGGGGCAGTAGTGCTGCCGGGACCCGAACTCCAGCCGGACACCGTCCGCCGTGACCGGCAGGACCTCCGGGTGCGCCCGCACCAGCCACGCCGGCGGGGACGCGGTCGCGGTCGCGATGTCGGCGGCGACGCCGTGCTCGGCGAGCAGGCCGAGGACGCGGTCGAACCAGCCGAAGTCCCATGCGTCCGGCCCGGGTTGCAGCCGCGCCCAGGAGAACACCCCGACGGTCACGAAGTTGACCCCGGCCTCCCGCATCAGCCGGACGTCCTCCGCCCACACCTCCTCGGGCCACTGCTCCGGGTTGTAGTCGCCGCCGTACAGCAGCCCCGGCACCCGCGTGAGTCCAGTCATCCCTTGACGGCCCCTCCCAGCAGACCCGACACGAACTGCTTCTGGAACAGGAAGAAGAGCAGCATCACCGGCAGCGTCGCGAGGAACGAGCCGAGGATCAGCCCGGCGTAGTCGACGTGGCTCTGCCCGATGAGCGTGTACAGCGCGACGGGCGCGGTGTACTTGTCCTCGGTGTTCAGCATCAGCAGCGGCCACAGGAACGCGTTCCACTGCGTCATGAACGAGAAGATGACCAGCGCGCCGAGCTGCGGCCGCACCACCGGCAGCACGATCCGGTAGAAGATCCGCAGGTCGCCGGCGCCGTCCATGCGGGCCGACTCGATCAGCTCGTCCGGGAAGCCGAGGAACGCCTGCCGCATCAGGAAGATGCCGAACGAGTTGGCGAGGAACGGCAGGATCACCGCCTGGTAGGTGTCGACCCAGCCGAGGCTCGCCATCATCTGGAACAGCGGGACGAGCAGCACCTGGAACGGGATCATCATCGTCGCCAGCACCAGGCCGAGCAGCAGCCCGCGGCCCCGGAACCGGTACTTCGCGAGCCCGTACCCGCACATCGCGGAGATCAGCGAGCTGAGCATCGTGTAGACGACGGAGACGCCGACGCTGTTCAGCAGCACCCGGCCGAAGCCGATCGAGTCCTGCAGCGCGACGAGGTTGTGCAGCAGCCGCCCGCCCGGCAGGAACGGCGGCGGCGACGCGAACAGCTCGGCGTTGTCGCGGGTGGAGGCGACCACCATCCAGTAGAACGGCACGGCGCTGACCAGCGCCGTGGCGGTGAGCACGAGCACCGCGGCGGCACGGCCGAGGAGCCGGACGCGGCGCGGGGCGGACGGCCGCCGGGCCGGCGGCGTGCGCGGCGGCGCGGGCGCCCGCGCGGGCAGGAGGGTCATCGCGTCGCGTCCTTCCCGAGGAAGCGGAACTGCGCGTACGAGATCAGCCCGATGATCAGGACGACGACCCAGGCGATGGCCGCGGCGTAGCCGAAGTCCAGCTGCTCGAAGCCGACCTTGTACAGGTAGAGGACCGGGGACATGGTGGCGTTGCCCGGCCCGCCCTTGGTGAGCACGTAGTTCTCGTCGAACAGCTGCAGCGTGCCGATCGTCGAGGTGACGAGGCAGAACAGGATGACCGGCCGCAGCTGCGGCAGCACGACCCGCAGGAACGTGGTCGCCGGCCCGGCGCCGTCGATCGCGGCGGCCTCGTACTGCTCGCGGGCGATGCCCTGCAGCCCGGCGAGCAGGATCACCGCGTTGTAGCCCGTCCACCGCCAGGTGATCGACCCGATCAGCGCGACGCGCGCCCAGCCGGGGCTGTTCAGCCAGTCGACGCTCGGCAGCCCGACGGCGGTGAGCGCCTGGTCGACCAGGCCGTCGTCGGTCTTCAGCAGCACGCGGAACACCACCGAGTAGGCGACCAGCATCGTCACGGCCGGCAGGAAGCAGGCGATCCGGTACGTCGCGCGGAACCGCAGCCACGACTGGTTCAGCCCGTACGCCATGACGAGCGCCAGCGCGATCATCAGCGGCACCTGGACGACGAGGATGAGCGCGATGTTCCGCAGCGACGTCCAGAAGATCGGGTCGTGCATCATCCGCCGGTACTGGGCGAGCCCGACCCAGGTGGTGACGCCGTCGCGGTCGGCGGTGAAGCTCTGGTACAGCCCGGCGAGCAGCGGATAGGCGAAGAACACCCCGAACAGCGCCGCGGCGGGGCCGGCGAACATCCACGGGGCGGTCCGCGACGTCCGGCGGCGCCCGCGTGCGGGGCCCGCCTTCGCCCGTGCGGCCGCGACCGGTTTCCGGGCCGTCGTCTGCTGCGCCATGTCAGCCGGCGATCCGCCGGCCGGTGGCGGCGGCGATCTGCTTGGCGGCCGAGTCCAGCTCCTTCTTCGGGTCCTTGCCGTGCAGGACGATCCCGGAGATCGTGCCGTTGACGATGTCGCGGGCCTTCGGCATGTCCTTGGTGTCCTCGACGGGCGGGACGCTGCTCTCCAGGTCGGCGAACGTCTTGAAGACCGGCTGTCCGCCGTAGTACGCCTGCGGCGCGGTGACGTACGGGTCCTTGAGCGCGGGCAGGTAGGCGGGGAACAGCCCCTCGGTCCTGAGCATGGACACCTGGTTCGCGGTGTCCGCGAGCATGAACTCGACGAACGCCCACGCCGCGGCGGCATTTTTGGTCTGGCCGGTGATGGCGAGGGCGGAGCCGCCGTCGTTGGACGTCCGCACGCCGCCGGGGTCGAACGCGGGCAGCGGCACGACGCCGAACTTCCCTTTGAGCTCCTTCATCTCGTCGGTGAAAGTGCCCGACCACCACACCGCGTACGGGGTGGTGGCGACCTTGCCGGCCTTGGTCGCGGCGACGAGCCCGTCCCAGCCCTTCTCGAACTGGACGAGCCCCTTGTCCGCGAGCGTCTTCAGCAGCGTCGCGGCGCGGATGCCCTGCTGGTCGTTGACGGCGATGAGGCCGTTCTTCACGTAGTGCTGCCCCTGCTGCTGGAGCAGCATCGGGAACGTGCTGTCCTCCTCGGGGTCCATGACGAGGAGCTTCTTGCCGGTCTTCGCCCTGATGCGTTCTCCTGCGGCGACGTAGTCGTCCCAGGTGCGGATGGAGGCCGGGTCGACGCCGGCGTCCTTGAGCATGTCGGTGCGGTAGAAGAGGGCGCAGGGGCCGCTGTCCCAGGGCAGCGCGAAGACCTTGCCCTTCTCGTCGGTGACGTACTTCCAGGCGGCCGGCGCGAAGCTCGGCCGGTACCGCCCGGCGAGCGCCGTGACGTCGTAGAGCCCGCCGGGGAAGACGCCGATGTAGCCGGGCAGCCGGCCGCCCTCGACGGTGAGGACGTCGGGCAGTCCCTTGCCCGACTTCAGCCCGACGGTGATCTTGTCGTAGGCGTTGTCGTAGCCGATGTCGACGACCTCGATCCGGACGCCGGGGTGCCGCTGCTCGAACGCGGGCGCGAGCCGCTTGAGCGCCTTGGCCGCCACGTCCCACGACCAGACGCTGACGGTTCCCTTGATCTGGCCGGACGCGGCCGACGTCAGCGCCGGCCCGGCCTTGCGGGCGCCGCCGGTCGCGCAGCCGGCGGCCGCGAACAGCGTCGAGACGACACCGGCGGTCAGCACCGTCCGCCGCTGGATGCCCGTCGCCATCTTGCCTCCCAGTGGATGCAGGGATAATGCTGTATACAGCACACTGCATCATGTGTTCTCGTCAAGAGGTCCGGCGAGAAAGCGACGAAAGTGAGGGAGCGCGTGGGCGTTCACCCGTACATCCCGAACTCCGTGCCCGCGGTGAAGGCGGAGATGCTGGCCGCCGTCGGCGCCGCCGACGTCGCGGAGTTCTACGCGGACGTGCCCGAGGCCATCCGGCTCGGCCGCCCGCTCGACATGCCGCCGCCGCTGCGCTCGGAGGCCGCGCTCGTCCGGCACGTCGGCGGGCTGCTGGCCCGCAACACCAGCACCCGCGACGCGCTCAGCTTCCTCGGCGCGGGCTGCTACCGGCACCACGTCCCGGCGGTGGTCGACGAGGTGATCGACCGCAGCGAGTTCCTCACCGCCTACGCGGGCGAGCCCTACGAGGACCACGGCCGCTTCCAGGCGCTGTGGGAGTACCAGTCGCTCATGGGCGAGCTGCTGGAGATGGACGTGGTGAACGTCCCGGTCTACGACGGCTACCAGGCGTCCGCGACCGCGCTGCGGATGGCCGGGCGGATCACCGGCGCCCGGCGGTTGCTGCTGGTCACCGCCGTCGCCGCGGACAAGCTCTCCAAGATCGACGACTACGTGCGGCCGGTGCACGACGTGGTCGTCGTGCCGGTCGACGCGTCCACCGGGCTGGTCGACCTCGCCGCCGTGCGGGCGGAGCTCGCCGCCGGCGACGTCGCCGCCGTCTACGCGGAGGCGCCGTCGGCGTCCGGCATCATCGACCCGGCGCTGACGTCGCTGGCGGACCTCGCGCACGGCGCGGGGGCGCTGCTCGTCGCCGGCTGCAACCCGATCTCGCTCGGTGTCGTGGCGCCGCCGGCCGCGTACGGTGCCGACATCGTGTGCGGCGACGTCCAGCCGCTCGGCGTGCACATGGCCTACGGCGGGCTGAACGGCGGGTTCATCGCCACCCGCGACGAGGAGCGGTTCGTCGCGGAGTTCCCGTCCCGGCTGTTCGGGCTCGCGCCGACGAGCGTCGAGGGCGAGTACGGGTTCGGCGACGTCGCCTACGACCGCACCTCGTTCGCGCTGCGCGAGGAGGGCAAGGAGTGGGTCGGCACCGCCGCCGCCCTCAACGGCATCACCGCCGGCGTCTACCTCGCGCTCATGGGCCCGCAGGGCATGCGCGAGATCGGCGAGACGATCATGGCGAACACCCGGTACGCGCTGGACCGGCTCGGCGCGGTGCCCGGCGTCGAGGCGCCGTACGCCGCCGCGCCGCACTTCGCCGACTTCACCCTCCGCTTCACCGGCTCCCGCACGTCCGCCGAGGTCGGCGACGCGCTGCTGGAGCACGGGATCTTCGGCGGCGCCCCGCTGTCGGACACCGACGCCCTGTACTGCGTCACCGAGGTGCACACCAAGGACGAGATCGACCGCCTCGCCGACACCCTCCAGGAGATCGTGAAGTGAAGACCGACCGCTCCCCCGTCTCCCCCGCCGACGCCGCCATCGGGCCGAAGCCGCCGCTGCGCCGGTTCCACCAGGCCAGCTGGGACGAGCCGCTGCTGTTCGAGCTGGGCTCCCCCGGCGAGCGCGGCGTCCTCGTGCCCGAGCCGGAGGTGCCGCTCGACGACACCCTCCCGGACGGGCTGCGCCGCGCCGCGCCGCCCGCGCTGCCGGAGCTGTCGCAGCTGCACGTCCTGCGGCACTACCTGCGGCTGTCGCAGGAGAACCTCGGCGTCGACCTCAACATCGACGTCGGGCAGGGCACCTGCACGATGAAGTACAGCCCGAAGGTCAACGACCGGTTCGTCCGGGACCCGCGCATCGCCGACCTGCACCCGCTGCAGGACGAGCGGACGGTGCAGGGCGTGCTGGAGATCGTCCACCGGCTGGAGGGGCTGCTCAAGGAGATCTCCGGGATGGACCGGTTCTCGCTCCAGCCGGGCGCCGGGTCCGCCGCGATCTACGCGAACGTGTCGATGATCCGCGCGTACTTCGCCGCCCGCGGCGAGACCGAGCGGGACGAGGTCATCACGACGATCTTCTCGCACCCGTCCAACGCCGCCTGCGCGAAGACCGCCGGGTTCAAGGTCATCACGCTGTACCCGGACGCGGACGGCTACCCCGACATCGAGGCGCTCAAGGCCGCCGTCGGCCCGCGCACGGCGGCGCTCTTCATCACCAACCCGGAGGACACCGGGATCTTCAACCCGCGGATCGAGGAGTTCGTCCGGATCGTCCACGAGGCGGGCGGGCTGTGCGCCTACGATCAGGCGAACGCCAACGGCATCCTCGGCATCACCCGGGCCCGCGACGCGGGCTTCGACCTGTGCCACTTCAACCTGCACAAGACGTTCTCCACCCCGCACGCGTGCGGCGGGCCCGCGGCCGGGGCGTGCGGCGTCACCGCCGAGCTGGCGCCGTTCCTGCCGACGCCGACCGTCGAGTTCGACGGCGAGCGGTACTACCTGGACGACGACCGCCCGCAGTCGGTCGGGAAGATCCGCCCGTTCCACGGGGTCGTGCCGAACCTCGTCCGCGCGTACGCGTGGATCATGTCGCTCGGCGCCGACGGGCTCCGCGAGGCCGCCGAGGTCGCGGTGCTGAACAACAACTACCTGATGAAGAAGGTGCTGGAGATCCCCGGCGTGTCCGCGCCGTACGCGGCGGGGCGGCGCCGGATCGAGCAGGTCCGCTACAGCTGGGAGGGGCTGGCCGAGGAGACCGGCGTGCACACCGAGGACATCGGGCTCCGCGCCGCCGACTTCGGCACCCACTACTGGACGAGCCACCACCCGTTCCTCGTCCCGGAGCCGATGACGCTGGAGCCGACCGAGTCGTACTCCAAGGCGGATCTGGACGAGTACGCCGCGATCCTCGCCGAGGTGGCGCGCGAGGCACGCGAGGAGCCGGAGACCGTGCGGACGGCGCCGCACCGCTCGACCGTGCACCGCGCGCGCGAGGACGTCCTGGACGACCCCGCTACGTGGTCGGTGACCTGGCGCGCCTACCGCCGCAAGGTCCTCGGCGGATGAGGTTCGGGCTGGTGGTCAACCCGGTCGCCGGGATCGGCGGCCGGGCCGGGCTGAAGGGCAGCGACGGCGCGGACGTGCAGGCGCGGGCGCGCGCGCTGGGCGCGGTGCCGCGCGCGGGCGAGCGGGCCGCGCTCGCGCTGGCCGAGCTGCGGTCGCGGCTCGGGACGGCGGCGGAGGTGCTGACCGCCGCCGGTCCGATGGGCGCCGACGCGGTGCGGGCGGCCGGGCTGGCTCCCGCGGTCGTCTACGAGCCCGGCGACCCGACCACCGCCGCCGACACGCGGGCGGCCGCCGCCGCGCTCGCCCCGCGCGTGGACCTGCTGCTGTTCGCGGGCGGCGACGGCACCGCCCGCGACGTGCTCGACGCGATCGGCGACGGAAGCGGAGGCGGCGGGGGCGCGGTGCCGGTGCTCGGCGTTCCGACCGGGGTGAAGATGCACTCGGCCGTGTTCGCCGTCCATCCGCGCGCCGCCGGCGAGGTCGCCGCGCTGTTCGCCGCCGGGGCGGCCGGGACGCGCCCCGCCGAGGTCATGGACCTGGACGAGGACGCCGTGCGCGACGGCCGCGTCTCGGCCCGCCTCTACGGCCACCTGATGGTGCCGGACGTCCCCGTCCGCGTGCAGCAGCGGAAGATGGGCAGTTCGGTCACGTCCCCGTCGTCGGTCGCGGGCATCGCCGCCGAGCTGGCGGACCGGGCCGGGCCGTCCGGGCTGCTCGTCCTCGGGCCGGGCGGCACCATGCGGGCGGTGGCCGCCGCGCTCGGCGCCGACGTCCCCGTCATGGGCGTCAACGTGCTGCGCGACCGGCGGCCCGTCGCGCTCGACGTCGCGTCCGGGCCGCTGGAGAAGCTGGCCGGGTCGGCGCCGGCGTGGCTGGCGGTGACGCCGATCGGCGGGCAGGGGTTCCTGCTCGGCCGCGGCAACCAGCAGATCTCCCCCGCGGTCGTGCGCGCCGTCGGGCGCGGCCGGCTGGCCGTCGTCGCGACGGAGGCGAAGCTCGCGGGCCTCGGCGGCCGCCCGCTGCTCGTCGACACCGGCGACGAGGACCTCGACGATGAGCTGCGCGGGCACGTGCCCGTGCTGACGGGGCGCGGCCGCGTCGCCATGTACCCCGTCCACTGAACGCACGGATCCGAACGCACGGATCCGAACGCACGGATCCCACGGACCATCCACGGAAGGACGAGCGGTTGATCACTCTGGAGGGCAAGCGCGCGGTCGTGACCGGCGCCGCGTCCGGTATCGGGCGGGCGACCGCCGAGCTGATGGCCGAGCTCGGCGCCGCCGTCGTGCTCGCGGACGTCGACGAGGCGGGCGCCGAGGTCGCGGCGGGCATCGAGAAGGCGGGCGGGCGCGCCGCGTTCGTCCGCGCGGACGTGTCCCGCGCGGACGACTGCGCCCGCGCCGTCGGGGCCGCGAGGGACCGGTTCGGCGGCCTCGACGTCCTGTTCAACAACGCCGGGATCATCCGCCGGTCCACCGTCACGGAGATCACCGAGGACGACTGGGACCTCGTGATGGCGGTCAACGTCCGGTCGGTGATGCTGATGAGCCGGTACGCCGTTCCGCTGCTGGAGGCGGCGGGCGGCGGCAGTATCATCAACACCGGCTCGGGCTGGGGCATCCAGGGCGGCGCGCGGGCGGTGTCGTACTGCGCGTCCAAGGGCGCGGTGGTGAACATGACCCGGGCGATGGCGATCGACCACGGCGCGAGCGGGATCAGGGTCAACTGCGTGTGCCCGGGGGACACCGCCACCGGCATGCTCGCCGAGGAGGCCCGCCAGCTCGGGGAGCCGGCCGAGGCGTTCTACGCCGAGGCGGCCGACCGGCCGCTCGGCCGGATCGGGCAGCCCTCCGACATCGCGCGGACGGCGGCGTTCCTGGCCAGCGACGCGGCCGCGTTCGTGAGCGGCGCGGTGATCCCGGTCGACGGCGCCGGGACGGCGTGACGAGGATGCGGCCGCCGGCCGTCGGGAGAGGGTGACGCGAGCATGGCGATCGAACGGCGCCCGCTGCGCGAGCAGATCAAGGACGAGATCCTGGAGCGGCTCGGCCGCGGCGAGTTCGCGCCCGACCAGCCGATCAACGAGATGTCGCTGGCCGCGGAGCTCGGGGTGAGCCGCACCCCGCTGCGCGAGGCGCTGATCGGGCTGGAGCGCGAGGGGATCATCGTCAGCGAGCGGGGGAAGGGGTTCCGGTTCGCGCCGATGAGCCCCGGCGAGTTCCACGACCTGACCACGATCGTCGCGGCGCTGGAGTCGCTGGCGCTGGAGCTGACCGATCCCGGCCATCTGCGGTCCGTGGCGCCGCGCTTACTGGAGGAGGCGCGGGCGTTCTCGGTGCCGGAGGCGGAGTACGAGGTGATAGAGCGCTACGACGACGCCTGGCACGACCTGATGCTGTCGGGCTGCCCGAACGAGCGGCTCATGGACCTCATCACCTCGCTGAAGCTGACGATGCACCGGTACGAGCGGGTCGTCGTGGGCGACCGCGAGGTCCTCGAACGGTCCGCGCAGGAGCACGAGCGGATCGCCGAGCGGCTGGTCGCGGGCGACGTGCCCGGGGCCGTCGTGGCGCTGAAGGCGAACTGGATGAGCGGCAAGGACCGGATCATCAAGCGCCTGGAGGCGTGAGGGCGCGCCGGTCCGGGCCGGGCGGCCCGGGTCGGTCGTCCGCGAGCCGGTGCAGGGCTTCGGCCTGGAACGGGACCTCGGCTTCGAGCTGGCAGAGGACGCCGATCCCGACGCCGAGCGCGCGCTGCGCGTGGACGGCGCCGGGCGGGAACGCCATGCTGAGCCCGACCGGCATCGACGCGGTGATGCCGTCCAGCGCGTCGCGCAGGTAGGCGCCGTCGAACCGGAACGTCTCGGTGAACGCGGGCGCCCCGGAGCGCAGGAGCAGTTCCCGCAGCCTTGCCTCGTCGGCTTGGACGCCGGGTCGCAGGAACCCCGCGCGGCGTAGGGCGTCGGCCATCCCGGCACCGGGGTCGAGGGCGGCGAGGTGGACGTCCATCCACCGCTCCAGCGGCGTCGGCGTGCCGGGTTCGTGCCGGTACACGGCGCCGAAGTCGAGGACGCCGAGGCGCCCGCCGTCGAGGAGCCGGAAGTTCCCCGGGTGCGGGTCGCCGTGCATCATCCCGCAGCGGGCGGTGGCGGAGAGCATCAGCCGGGTCAGCAGGAGGCCGGCGCGGTCGCGTTCGCGCTGGTCACCGGCCTCGATGACGCGGGCGAGGGGCGTCCCGCCGACCCAGTCGGAGACCAGCACCCGGCCCTGTTGCAGCAGGACGTCCGGGACCAGGAAGTCGGGATCGTCCGCGTACGCGGCGCGGAAGGCCCGCTGCGCCTCCGCCTCGCGCGCGTAGTCGAGCTCCTCGGCGAGCCGGTCCATCAGCTCGGTGGCGAGGGCCTTGCCGTCCAGTTGCGGGGCCATGAGCGAGGTGAACATGCGCATCGCGAGGACGACGGCGTCGCGGTCGCCGAGCAGCTCGTCGCGGGCGTCCGGGTACTGGATCTTCACCGCGACGTCCCGGCCGTCCGCGGCCCATCGCGCCCGGTGCACCTGGCCCAGCGACGCGGCGGCGGCCACGCCGGTCTCGAACGAGGCGAACAGGTCGCGCCAGTCCGGGCCGACGTCGTCCCCCATCACCCGTTCCACCGTCTCGGCGGGCTCCGGCCGGACGGCCTCCTGCAGCGCCGCGAGCCGCCCCCGGTACACCGCCGACACCGCCGGCGGCATCACCGCCTCGTACACCGACAGCACCTGGCCGAACTTCAGCACCCCGCCGCGCAGCCCGCCGAGCACCTCCACGAGCTGGTCGGCGGTGCGTTCGTGCAGGTCGAGCGCGGACTCGTCGGTCAGCCGGCCGAAGGCCCGCAGCCCGCCCGCCCAGGCGAGCCGGCGGGCCGCGCCGAGCGGAACCGCCGACAGCCGCGCCATCCGGGAAAGCGATCGCATCCTCATGGCGCCAGCGTCGCCGCGCGGGGCCCGCCGCCGCATCGCCCCGCGGTCGCCGATGCGGCTATGACCACGGTCGTGGCGGCACTGCGACCACGGGCCGATGACGGGCCGCGCCGCGCTCTTTAGGATCGGCGCCATGCGACGGGTCAGGGCGTTCTTCCTCCGGAACCCGCCTCCGTGGCCCGTGCTCCGCTTCTTCTGCTGCGTGGGCGTCGCGTGGGCGGCTCTCGCGATGGCGCTGTCGCCGTCCCTGGGAGCCCGGACGGTCCTGGTCGCCGTCTACATCGGGTTGTGGGGCTGGCAGGCGGCGCGCCCGTGGCGGGTGCCGCCCGCGCTCGTGCCGTGGACGGTCCTGATAGTGCTGGTGGTGCTCGCAGCGGCGCCGTCCGCCGCCGATGCGGGCGGGTTCCGGCCGTTCCCGTTCGCCGAAGGCTCGTACGCCGACGGCGCCCTCGCCGTCGCGACCGCCCCCGCCTGGGCGCACCTGGCGATCCTCGCGCGGACCCGCGATCTCGCCTGGTCCGTCCCGACCGCGCTGGCGGTCGGGCCCGTCCGGCATTTCGCCGCCGGCGGCCTGCCCCTCTGGCCCACCTGGCTCGTCTGGGGCGCCGGCTTCCTGCTGCTCGGGCTGGCGTTCCGGCTGCACGCCGCGCTGTACGAGGCGCGGCTGCGGCTCGACCGGGAGGCCGTCGCGGAGGAGCGCCGCAAGATCGCCCGCGAGGTGCACGACCTGGTCGGGCACGGGCTCGGCGTCATGCTGCTGAACATCGGCGCGGCCCGGCGTGCCGGCGCGCGGGGCGACGGACCCGCCGTGATCGCGGCGCTGGAGGAGGCCGAACGGGTCGGGCGGCGCGGCGTCCGGGACGTCCACCAGGGCCTCGTGCTGCTGCGGGACCCCGTGCCGGCGGCCCCGCCGATCGCGCCCGTGCCGCCCACCGCCGACGACATCGGCGCGCTCGTCGAGGAGCTGCGCGCGGGCGGGCTGCGGGTGGAACTCAGCACGTCTGGCGACCTCGCGTCCGTCGACCCTGCGGTGGGACTGGCGCTGTACCGGGTCGTGCAGGAGGCGCTGTCCAACGCGGCCCGGCACGCGCCCGGTTCCCGCGCCACCGTCGCCGTCAGCGTGGACGGCCCGCTCGCGCTCGTCACCGTCGCCGACCGCGGCCCCCTTCACGGCGCCGGACGCCCGGCGGGCGGCGGGCTCGGGCTCGTCGGGATGCGCGAGCGCGTCACCGCCCTGGGCGGCACCCTGCACGCCGGGCTGGACGGCACCGGCTGGCGGGTCGAGGCCGCGATCCCGGCGGGCGGCGCCCGGTGACCCGGCTGCTGCTGGTGGACGACCAGCCCCTCGTCCGCGCCGGGCTCGTCCGGATCTTCGAGGGCGAACCCGGCCTGGAGGTCGCCGGGGAGTGCTCCGACGGCGACGAGGTGGCGGGCGCGCTCGCCCGCGCGCGCGTCGACGTCGTGCTGATGGACGTCCGGATGAAGCGGACCGACGGCGCCGAGGCCACCCGGCGGCTGCGCGAGGTGCCGGGCGCGCCGCCCGTCCTGGTGCTCACCATGTTCGACGATCCGCAGGTCGTCGCCGCCGCGCTCGCCGCGGGCGCGGCCGGGTTCGTGCTGAAGGACGCGCCCTGCGAGGAGATCATCCAGGCGACGCGGGCGGTCGCGGCGGGCCGCGGCTGGCTGGACCCGGCGATCGCGCCGCAGGTGCTCGCGGTCTACCGGTCGCGGCTCGGCCGCACGCCGCCGCCCGCCGCGCTGGACGGCCTGTCGCCGCGCGAGCGCGAGGTCCTCGCGCTGATCGGCGAGGGCGCCACCAACCCGGAGATCGCGCGGCGGCTCGGCATCGCGGAGGGCACCGTCAAGACCCATGTCGGCGGCGTGTTCGCCAAGCTCGGGCTCCGCGACCGCGCCGCCGCCGTGATCTTCGCCCTGCGGCACGGGCTCGCCTGATCTTCGCCCTCCGGGACGGGCTCGCCTGACCGGCGCTTTGACCTGCGGTTCCTAGGATCGGATCATGGCGGTCCGGGGCGGGGTGCATCAGTTCGGCGGCACCGGGAACGGTTCCCGGTCGTGAGCGACGCCATCCTGGAGTACCTGCGGGGCCTGATGTCGTCGCCGTGGATCTACGCGGCGCTGTTCGGCCTGTCGATGGTCGACGCGTTCATCCCGATCTTCCCCAGCGAGTCGCTGGTGGTGACCGCGGGCGTCTTCGCCCACCACGGGAAGCCCCTGCTCCCGCTGGTGATCGTGACCGCGTGGGCCGGCGCGTTCTGCGGCGACCACGTCTCCTACTTCATCGGCCGCTACGCGGGCGACTGGCTGGAGAAGGTGTGGCTGCGGCCCGGCAGCCGCCGCCGCAAGGCCTACGACCAGGCCGGGCGGCTCCTCGACAAGCGCGGCGGGCTCGTCCTGCTCATCGCCCGCTACATCCCCGGCGGGCGGACGGCCGCGACGCTCGTGATGGGCGCCGTCGACTACCCGCTGCACTCGTTCTCGCTGTTCGACGCGCTCGCCACCGGCCTGTGGGCGACGTACTCCACGATGATCGGCTACCTGGGCGGCGCGGCGTTCCAGAACGACCCGTTCAAGGGCCTGCTGCTCGGTCTCGGGATCGCGATCGGGGTGTCGATCCTCGTGGAGGCGGGCCGCTGGCTGTGGCAGCGGTTCCGGCCGTCCGGCCGCGATCGGGAGCCTCGGCGGGACGCGGACGAGGCAGCCGGACGCCGGAGCCGGTGACGCCCACCCGGCTGTCGCGCGCGGCCCTGCCCTCCCGCGCGGCTCGGCTGACGCGGGCGGCCCGCCGTCCGGCGGCGGCCGCCGCGATCCCGGCGCCGACCAGGACGGCCGCGCGCACCGCGTCGCCCGTCCCGGTGACCGCCAGCTCGCCGGCCTTGCCGACGTCGAAAGCCGTCACGAACGCCCAGCCCGCCGCGCCCGCGATGGCGCCGGCCGTCAGGGGCGCCAGCGCGGACCAGACGATCACCGCCGCGGTGACGAACCCGAACCCGACCTGCCAGCCGGCGTCCTTGCAGACCACCGCCAGCACGAACGCGCAGAGCACGCCGCCTGCGAGCGGCCAGGCGGCGGATTCCAGCCGGTCCATCGCGTGCCTCCCCGGATCGCGTCCCGGCCCTTCGGGCCTCGCTGTTCCGGCGGGGTTCCGGAGCGTCCGTCCGGGCGCCTGCCCGGAATCCCGCCGGCAAGGCCCACGCTAGGTCCGGGGACGGGGAACGGCGGGTTCCTCTACGCGATGTTGACGCGGGGGCGGCGGATCCTAACGCGTTCCTGACGGCCCCGCCTGTCGGGCGCGCCGCGCCGGGCCGTCAGCGGGCGGGGCGGGACCCCCGCCGGCGGCCCATCCGGACGCCGCTCAGCACAAGATCGATGAGGAACACGACCACACCGATGATCAGCAGGTAGAACAGGCCCTTCACGACGACGCCGACGATCCCGAGCGCGATCGCGACGATGAGAATGAACAGGAACAAGGCCATGGCGTTCTCCCTCCCCGACGCGCGTCCCCGGGCCGGAGGCGTCAGCGGCGGCCCAGCCGGCGCTCGTTCGGGGCCGCCCCGTACGGCATGTCGTAGTAGTCGAAGACGGCCTGCTCCTCGGTCGCGGGCAGCTCGCCATCGGTGCCGATCGAGGGGGCGCCCTTCACCTGCTTCTTGTCGTGGGCGAGCCGCAGGTGGTCGGGCCCCACGGCGGCGCCGGCGAGCGGCGCGAACACCAGCCGCTGCCGGGTCGGCAGCCCCACCTTGACGGTGGCGAAGGAGGGCTGATCGGTGGCGGTGTCGACGTAGACCGCCTCCAGTTCCCCGATCCTGCTCCCCGAGGGGTCGACCACGTCGTACCCCCGCCATTCCCGAATGTCCTCTATGGCGAACATGTCACACACCCAGCCATCAGGTCGTTTTCCCCTTACTCCACGTCTACCCAATTCACGGGGGATATGTCGGTCTTGGGCTCCGGCGGGGTCAGGGCCGGGCGGGGAGCGGGAACTCGGCGCCGTCGAGCCGCACCGCCCAGGAGGCCGTCGTCTCGGCGAGGCCGCCGGTCGTGTCGTCGGCGCTCATCACCGCCATCACCACCTGCTCGTGCGCCGGCGCGGCCGACGCCTGCAGCTCCAGGTGGACGGTCGCCTCCCGGTGCGCCGGGATCTCCATGACCTTGTCCGCGACGTCCTCGAACGGCCGGCAGTTGGCGTCGGTCACGATGAACGGGTCGGTGGGCGAGGCGCTCGGGTCCTGCTTCCCGTCGGCGCGGCCCAGGCCGAGCGCCAGGTCCGGCGTGGTCCGGCGGTCCGAGCCGTACTGCCAGCCGGTCGGGTCGTCGTTGCGGACGGTCAGCGTGATCGGGTACACGGTGGCGGCGCCCAGCCGACCGCATTCGCGATGCTTCGCCGGCTTGCCGATGGTCATCGTCACGCGGGCGTGCACCGGGTCCTTCTCGCCCTCGGCGGGCAGCGCGAACGCGTGGGTCCGCGTGGTCGCGCCGTCCCCTCCGGAGGACGCCATCGCGACCGCGCCGAGCCCGGCCGCCGCCGTCACGAGCACCGCGGCCCCGGCGAGCAGGGCCAGGCGGGGCCCCCGCGTCCCGCCCCGCCCGGCGCCGCCCGCGCCCGCCTGGAGATCGATATCGCGCATGGTCACGTTGTACGGTCCGGGACGATCACCGGGCCAGGCCCGCGCTGTCCCCAGTTTCGGGGACAGGACACGTCAGCGCAGGTCAGCGCAGGTCAGCGGGGTCGCGGGCGGGCTCCGGCAGCGGGACGCGCAGCTCCACGCAGGTGCCCGCGCCGGGCGCCGCGTCCACCCGGACGGTGCCGCCGACGTCCGCGACGCGGCCCTCGACCGAGCGCGACAACCCGAGTCCGCGGGGCCGGATGGCGGGGTCGAATCCGCGGCCCTGGTCGACGACGGTCACCACGACCGTGCCGTCCTCCACGGCGGCCCCCAGCACGGCCCGGTCCGTCCCGGCGTGCTTGATCACGTTGGTCAGGGCCTCGTGGCAGGCGCCGAGCAGCGCGTCCACCACCGCGTCCGGCACGCCCGACAGGTCGTCGTGCGGGGGCGGCGGGAACCGCACCGCCACCCGCAGCCCGTCGCGGGCGCGGTCGCGCGCGAGGGCCTGCAGGCCCGACGCCAGGTCGGGCACGTCGCCGTCCGGCACGGCACCGCCCCGCTCCACGAGCCAGCGCAGCCAGGCCGCCTCGGCCCGCACCTGGTCGCGCATCCAGGCGTCGGCCACCCACGTCCCGCGGCCGAGGGTCTCCAGCGTCTGCAGGACGCGGTCGTGCAGCATCCGCGACTGCCGCGCCCGTTCCGCCTCGACGGCCCGCCGCCGCGCCAGCTCCAGGGCGGCCGCGCGGGAGGCGTCCAGCTCGGCGGCCATCCGCCGCAGCCACCGCGCGACGACCCAGACGACGGGCGCGATGCCGAGGTAGCTGGCGGCGTTCGGCACGGCGTTCCACAGCGGCTGCCCGCTGGACAGGTGGTCGGCGGCCCCGTAGACCAGCGCCAGCGTCGCCGCGCCCGCCGCGACCTGCCACCCGCGCGGGAACAGCAGGCCGAGCGCGCACGACCCGACGAGCGTGTACGGGTAGGCGAAGAACCCCCAGGTGTGGACGTCGGCGCCGGCGACCAGCGCCGCGTCGGCCGCGAGCGCGGCGCAGCCCGCCGCGAGGTCCGCCCACCCCGCCCACGGGCCGAGCCTGCCGCGCCGCAGCGCCCACCCGGCCAGCAGCGCCGACTCCGCGAGCATCGCGGACGCCAGGAGGACCGCCAGGCCGAACAGCTGCCCGCCGCCCGCACCGGTGCCGAACGCCACCGCGACGTTGAGCAGCGCCGCCGACCGGGTGGCGAGCAGCGACCACGCCTCCATCCGCACCACCCGCGCCGCCGCCTCACCGGGAGACGCCGCCTCACCCGGAAGCGCCGCCTCACCCGGAGACGCCGCGCCGCCGGGAAGCGCCGCGCCGCCGGGACGCGCGGGCGGCGCGTCAGCCGGGCGGGCCGCCGCGTCCACCGGCGTCCCCTTCGGCGAGGTTGCGCGCGAACCAGGCCAGCTCCGCCTTGTTGCCCAGCCGGAGCCTGGCCCGGATCCGCTTCACGTACGTGTCGACCGTGGACGGCGCGACGCCCATCCGCCGCGCGGCCTGCGCGTGCGTCATGCCGCGCGCGATCCAGTCGAGCGCCTCCCGCTCGCGGGCCGTCAGCGCCGTCCCGCCGCCGCTGCCGGGCCTGCTCCGCTCCGCCGCCCCGACGATCGCGGCGAGCTGCGGCGACAGGTGGAACCCGCCGGCCGCCACCTCGCGGACCGCCGCCCGCAGCGCGTCCTCCTCCATGTCCTTGGTGGCGTAGCCGGCCGCGCCCGCCGCCATGCAGGCCAGCACGTCCGCCGGGCGGCTCGCCGCCGACACCACCAGCACCCGCGTGACGAGGCTCAGCTCCCGCACCGCCCCGACCGACGGGCGGTCCCCGTCCAGGTACAGGTCGCACAGCACCACGTCGCAGCCGGCGGGATCGGGCAGCGCGCCGGGCTCCGCGACCGAGGCGGCCACCTCCATGTCCGCGTCCTCGGCGAGGATCGCCGCGAGGCCCCGCCGGGCCACCGGATGGTCGTCGACGATCGCCAGCCGCAGCACGCCCCCATTGTCGCGACGACGATCACCCGGCGGAAGCCGTCCGCCGAGGCTCCGCAGCGGTCCCGCCGCCGGACCGGCATCAGGGGCGTCGAGGCGGGCATGGGGAGCCTGAGGGCTGGAGGTCTCATGCGCGTGCTGGCGGTACGGACCGCTCTTCCGGAACATCGCTATGACCAGCGGCAGATCACCGACGCCGTCGCCGCGTCGGTGGGGACCGACCGGCGGCTCGTCGAGCGGCTGCACTCCGCGACGCAGGTGAGCGGCCGGAACCTCGCGCTGCCGATCGAGGACTACGCCGGGCTCACCGACTTCACCGCCGCGAACGACACCTACATCGCCACCGCGCTGGACCTGGCGGAACGCGCCGTCCGGGAGGCCCTGGACGGCGCCGCCGTCGAGCCCGGGGAGGTCGACCACCTGGTGTTCTGCTCCTCGACCGGGGTGGCCACCCCGTCGCTGGACGCCGCGCTGGCGCAGCGGGTCGGGCTGCGCGAGGACATCAGGCGGCTGCCGGTGTTCGGGCTCGGATGCGCCGCCGGCGCGGCCGGGCTGTCGCGCGTCCACGACTACCTGCGCGCCTGGCCCGGGCAGATCGCGGTGCTCGTCTGCGTCGAGCTGTGCTCGCTGACCGCCCAGCGCGACGACGCGTCGATGGCGAACCTGGTGGGCAGCGGCCTGTTCGGCGACGGCGCCGCCGCCGTGGTCGCGGCGGGCGACCGGCGGAGCGTCCGCGTGCGGCGCCCCGGCGGCCCGGGCCGGGGCCCGCGCGTCGTCGCGACCGCCAGCCGCCTCTACCCGGACACGGCCCGGCTGATGGGCTGGAACGTCGGCGAGCACGGCTTCCGCATCGTGCTGGCCGCCGACCTCGTCGACCACGTGAAGGCGACCCTGGCGGACGACGCCGCCGCGTTCCTCCACCGGCACGGCCTGTCCCCCGGCGAGATCGCCTCGTGGGTCTGCCACCCCGGCGGCCCGAAGGTGATCGAGACGATCGGCGAGGCGTTCGGCCTCGACCACGGCGAGCTCGACCTGACCTGGGAGTCGCTCCGCAAGGCGGGGAACCTGTCGTCGGTGTCGGTGCTCAACGTGCTGGAGGAGACGATCGCGCGGCGGCCCCGTCCGCCCGGCGCGCCCGGCCTGCTCATGGCCCTCGGCCCGGGCTTCTCCGCCGAGATGGTGCTGCTGCGGTGGTGACCCCCTGATCGCGTACGCGCTGCTGATCCTGCTCGTCGCCGCCGAGCGGGTCGCCGAGCTGGCCCTGTCGCGGCGCCATCTGGCGTGGGCGCGGCGGCGCGGCGGCGTCGAGCACGGGCGGCGGCACTACCCGGGGTTCATCGTCGTCCAGTTCGTCCTGCTGGCGGGCGCGCCGCTGGAGGTCTGGCTGCTGGGCCGGCCGTTCGTCCCGGCGCTCGGATGGCCGATGCTGACCGTCGCCGTCCTCGCCCAGGCGCTGCGCTGGTGGTGCATCGCGTCGCTGCGCGAGCGGTGGAACACCCGGGTCGTCACCGTCCCGGGGCTCCCGCTCGTCGACCGCGGCCCGTACCGCTTCCTGCACCATCCGAACTACGTCGCCGTGGTCGCGGAGGGCGTCGCGCTGCCGCTCGTCCACACCGCGTGGCTCACGGCGTCGGTCTTCACCGTCGCGAATCTCGGGATGCTGGCCGTGCGCCTCCGCGTGGAGAACGCGGCGCTCCGGCAGGCGTCCCCCGCGGGCGCCGCGCCCGGCCCGGGCTGACGGCTCCGCTGCGTTCACCGCCTGTTTACGCACCGCGGTCGCGGGTACCCGGCGATCGTCGGTGGCAGGTCGATCTCCGCGGGGCGGGAGGGGCGGGCGGTGGCGTTTCCGGGAGCGTCCCTGGCCAGGGCGGTGCTGAGCGTGCCGGCCGCCGCGGCGGACGCGGCGTCGAGCCTCGCGGCCAAGGGCGCGGAGCTCGGCGCGCAGGCCACCGCCACCGGCGTCCGGACGGGGGCGCGCCACACGTCCCACGCTCTCGGGGCCTTCGCGTCCCTGGCGTCCGGCGGACGCAGGCGGCGCGTCTGGGCGCACGGCGGCCGGGCCCACATCCAGGCCAACGGGCTGGCGGGCAGCGACGAGCACCACCGCCGCTACGTGCAGGCGCTGACCGAGTCGCTGCGCCGCCTCGAAGGCGTGAACTGGGCGGAGGTCAACGCGGTCACCGGCCGCGTCATGGTCACCTACGCGGAGGGCTCGGTGGACCCGGGCGACCTCGTCGCGGCCATCGAGGACGTCGAAGAGGCCCACAACGCGGACGAGTTCGACCACAACGCCCACGCGATGCCGCCCGACGACGACGCGGCCTGGGCCGCCGCCACGTCCGCCCTCGTCGCCGACTGCGCCGGCGCGGTCGGCGCCGTGGCCGGAAGGCTGCTCAACCTCCCGCCGATGCCGAGCCCCGTGCGGGCGGCCGTGTCCGTGGCGGACGCGCTGCCGCACATCCGGTCCGTGCTGGAGGGGCGGCTCGGCAGGCTCCGCGCCGACGCCCTGCTCGGCACCGCGAACGCGGTCGTCCAGGGGGCCGGGCAGGGCCTCGCCCCGCTCGCCGCCGACGCCGCGCACCGCGCCTTCCAGCTGTACGAGATCGGGGCGCGCCGCGACGCGTGGCGGCGCCGCGAACCCGACCTCGCGGTCCCCGGGGAGCAGCCGCAGACCAGCGCCGCCCGCGCCGAGCGGCCGTGCCCGCTGCCGGACGGCCCGGTCGAGAAGGCCGGGAACCGGACCGCGCTCGGGCACCTGCTCGGCGGGGCCGGGGTCCTCGCGGGCACCCGCGACCCGTCGGCCGCCGCCGACCTGCTGCTGGCGACCGTCCCGAAGGCGGCGCGGCACGGCCGGGAGGCGTTCGCCGCGGTCCTGGCGCACGACCTCGCGGTCCGCGGCACGGTCGTCCTCGACCCCGTCGCGCTGCGCCGGCTCGACCGGGTCGGCGCCGTCGTCATCGACTCGGGCGTGCTGTGCAACGGGGAGCTGCGGCTGCTGTCCGCCGTCGCCCTCGTCGGCGACATGGACGACGCGGACGTCTGGCGCGCCGCCGGCACCGTGCTGGCCGGCTGCGACACCGGCGACCTGGCGGGTCCCGGCCCCTGGCCCGCGGACGGCCACTCGGGCGCGTGGCGCCTGGCGCGGGCGCCGGACGCCCCGTACGGCGCCCCCGCCGACCCGCAGGGCGTCACCCTCGACCTTCTCGACGAACGCGACCGGCGCTGCGGCCGGGTACGGGTCGGCTCCTCGCTCGACCCCCTGGCGGAGGCGCTGCTGTCGGCGGCGCACGAGGCCGCCGACGTGGTCGTCCTCACCGAGCACGCCAGCATCCAGGAGCTGGTCGCCTGGGGCGACGACTCCCCCGTCGACGTCGGCGGGCTGGCCGAGTCCGTGCGGTCGCTGCAGCGCGACGGCCACGTCGTGCTGGCGATCTCCAGCGGCCGGGACGAGGCGCTGGACGCCGCCGACGTCGGCGTGAGCGTGCTGCGCGGCCGCGGCCTCACCGACTGGCGCGCCGACCTCGTCACCGGGCCCGGGCTCGCCGGCGCGTGGCGGCTGCTGACCGCCGTCCGGCCCGCGCGGCGCGCCAGCGACCGGGCCGCGGAGCTGTCGCTGAGCGCGTCCGCGCTGGGCGCGCTGCTGATCGCGGGACGCCGGCCCCGGCGGCGCCGCGGCGGGCCGCTGCCGCGCCGCGCCGCCGCGGCCCTGCCGGAGCTGCCGCCCGTGCACGCGGCGTCGCTGATGGCGATGCTGGCGAACGGGCTGAGCGCGCGGCGGCTGGAGCACCGGCCGCTGCCGCCCCCGGTCGTCCGGGACGCCTGGCACGCCCTCACCGCCGAGGAGGCCGTCCGGCGGCTGTCGCGCACCGCCGCGCCCGGCGAGGACCGGGAGCCGCGGACGGCCGGGCCGCTGGTGGAGCGGACGGCGGTCCGGCCGGGCAAGGCCGTCCTGCGGCTCGCCGCGGCCGTCCGGCAGGAGCTGGACGACCCGCTGACCCCGGTGCTCGCGCTCGGTGCCGCCGCGTCCGCCGTCGTCGGCTCCAGCGTGGACGCGCTGCTGGTCAGCAGCGTGATGGCGGGCAACGCGCTGATCGGCGGCGCGCAGCGGATGCGCGCGGAGAAGGCGCTCGGCGAGCTGATGCTCGGCCAGCAGACCCGCGCCCGCCGGCTGCGGGCCGCCGCCGAGCCGGACCCGTCGGCCGACGAGCCGTTCGCGCACCTGCGGACCGCCGCCACCGACCAGATCACCGCCGGCCGGCTGCGCGTCGGCGACCTCATCCAGCTCCGCTCGGAGGACCTCGTCCCGGCCGACGCCCGGCTGCTGTGGGCCGAGTCCCTCGAGGTGGACGAGGCGACGCTCACCGGCGAGTCGGTGCCCGTCGCGAAGAGCGTCGAGCCGTCGCCCGGCGCCGACCCCGCCGACCGGCACTGCATGCTGTACGAGGGCACGACCGTCGTCGCGGGCAGCGCGGTCGCCCTGGTCGTCGCCACCGCCGAGACCACCGAGGCCGGACGCGCCGCCGCGCTCGCCGGGACGGCCGACGCCTCGTCCAGCATGCAGGCGCGGCTGGCGGAGCTGACCCACCAGGCGCTGCCCGCGACGCTGCTCGGCGGCGCGGCCGTCACCGTGCTCGGCACGCTGCGCGGCCTGCCGCTGCGGCGCGCCCTCGGCTCCGGTGTCGCGGTCGCGGTCGCCGCCGTCCCGGAGGGGCTGCCGCTGGTCGCGACGATCTCCCAGCTCGCGGCGGCGCGGCGGCTGTCGCGGCTCGGCGTGCTGGTCCGCTCGACCCGCGCGCTCGAAGCGCTCGGCCGGGTCGACACGCTGTGCTTCGACAAGACCGGCACGCTGACCGAGGGCCGGCTCCGGCTCGTCCGCGCGACGGGCCCGACCCGCCCGCACCCGCTCGCCGGGGCGGGCGAGCGGCGGATCCTGCGCGTCGCGGCGCGCGCCTGCCCGCCGCCCGGGAGCCGGCAGGTCCCGCACGCCACCGACCGGGCCGTCCTGGACCGCGTCGGCGACCTGCCGCCCGACGACCGCTGGTCGCTGGAGGAGGAGCTGCCGTTCGAGACCACCCGCGGGTTCTCGGCGTCGCTCGGCCACGACGGCTACCGGACGGTCCTCGCCGTCAAGGGCGCGCCCGAGGTGCTGCTGGAGCGCTGCACCCGCGTCCACACCTCCGCCCACCACGACGAGCCGCTCACCGCGTCCCGGCGGCGCGCCGCCGCCGGGACGGTGCGGCGGCTCGCCGGGCAGGGCCTCCGCGTGCTCGCCATCGCCGAGCGGTCCGTCGCCGACCCCGGGGCGGTGCGCGGGCAGGTCGCCGACCACGTCGAGGACCTGGCGCTGCTCGGCTTCATCGGCATCGCCGACACCCCGCGCCCCACCGCCGAGGAGGCCGTGCAGCGGCTCTGCGCGGCGGGCGTCCGCACCACCATGATCACCGGCGACCATCCGGACACCGCCGCGGCCGTCGCCGCCGAGCTCGGCATCCCCGACGCGGACCGCGTCCTCACCGGCGCGGAGCTCGACGCGATGCCCGCCGCCGACCGGATCGCCGCCGTCCAGCGGGCCGCGGTGTTCGCCCGCGTCTCGCCCGCGCAGAAGGTCCGGATCGTCAAGGACCTGCGCCGCGCCGGCCGGGTCGTCGCGATGACCGGCGACGGCGCCAACGACGCCGCCGCCATCCGCCGCGCCGACGTCGGCATCGCGGTCGTCGGCCGCGGCTCCGGCGCCGCCCGCATCGCCGCCGACCTCGTCCTCACCGCCCCCGACACCGCGCTCATCCTGGACGCGCTGCGCGAGGGCCGCGCGCTGTGGAACAGCGTCCGCGACGCCGTCGCGATCCTCGTCGGCGGCAACGCCGGCGAGGTCTCCTTCACCGTCCTCGGCACCGCGCTCAGCGGCGACGCGCCGCTCAGCACCCGGCAGCTGCTCGTGGTGAACATGCTCACCGACATGCTCCCGGCGCTCGCCGTCGCGATCACCCCGGCCGACCCCGGCGGGGACGCGGCGGCGCCGCTCGGCGGGGAGCCGGTCCGCGGCTTCACCGGCCGGGACATGCGGCGCGCGCTCGCCGTCCGCGGGACCGCGACCGCCGCGGCGGCCCTCGCGTCCTGGCAGCTCGGACGGCTGACCCGGCTCGTCCCGGGCGGCCGCCGCCGCGCCTCGACGATGGCGCTCGCCGCGCTGGTCGGCGCGCAGCTGGGGCAGACGCTCATCTCGCGCTGGCGCAGCCCGCTCGTCATGGCGACCTGCGCCGTCTCGGCCGCCGCGCTGGTCGCGGTGATCGAGACGCCGGGCGTCAGCGGGTTCTTCGGCTGCACGCCGCTCGGGCCGGGCGCGTGGGCGATCGTCACGGCGTCGGCCGTGGCGGCGACGCTCGCCGCGGCGCTGGCGCCGCGGCTGCTGCCGTCCGCCGCGCCCGCACCCGAGCCCGCCTGCTGACCAGCGCCGCTGGCGGGGCGGGCCGATGCTCAGCCCATGCTCTTGGCGCCGTCCAGGGCCTCGCGGATGATGTCGGCGTGCCCGGCGTGCTGGAACGTCTCGGCGGCGATGTGCATCAGCACCATGCGGGCCGACCACTCCGCGTCCGCCTCGAACCACGGCGCCTTCGGCAGCGGCTGCGCTGCGCCGAGGTCGGGCAGCGAGACGACCAGCTCGTCGGTCCGGCGCGCGACCTCCTCGTAGTCGGCGAGGACGCCCGCCAGGGTCTCGCCCGGCAGCATCCGGAACTCGTCGGCGCGGCGCTGGAAGTCCTCCTCGGTCATCGCGGCGAAGTCCGGCATGGCGGACGGGCCCCGCACGATGAACTCCGCCCAGCCCCGCTCCACCGAGGCGACGTGCTTGATCAGCCCGCCCAGGCACAGCTCGCTCGCGGTCGTCCGCCGCCCGGCCTGCTCGTCGGTGAGGTCGCGGGCCGGGAACCGCAGGAAATGGCGGGCCTTGGCCAGCAGCGCCAGCAGGTCGGCGCGCTCGCCGGTCGCCTCGGCGACGTCCTCGCGGGTCCCGCCGGCGATCGCGTGCTCGTTCATGGTCCGTACCTCCTGGTCTGGTCTTTCCCCTGGACAAGACCCACGCTACGGGCGATAGCGGCCACTTCCTGACCTGAATTGCGGGAGACTCGGAAGCATGGCGAACACCAGCACCCGGACCCTGCGGCTCCTCTCGCTGCTGCAGAGCCACCGCTACTGGCCGGGCGCCGAGCTGGCCGAGCGCCTCGACGTCTCGCCCCGCACCCTGCGCCGCGACGTCGACCGGCTCCGCGAGCTCGGCTACCCGGTCGAGGCCCGGCGCGGCGTCGACGGCGGCTACCAGCTCGCCGCGGGCGCCGCCCTGCCGCCGCTCGTCATCGACGACGAGGAGGCCGTCGCGCTGGCCGTCGGCCTGCAGGCCGCCGCGCAGGGCCCGGTGGACGGGATCGCCGAGCCGTCGCTGCGCGTCCTCGCCAAGATCGTCCAGGTGATGCCGGGCCGGCTGCGGCGCCGCGTCGAGGCGCTGCGCGCCATGACCGTCACCGGCGGCTGGGGCGGGCCCGCGCGCAGCGACGTCGACCCGGACGTCCTCACGACCGTCGCGCTGGCCTGCCGCGACGGCGAGCGGCTCCGGTTCGCCTACACCGCGGCCGACGGGCGCCGCACCGACCGGCACGTCGAACCGCACCGGCTCGTCTCGCTGGGCCGCCGCTGGTACCTCGTCGCCTACGACCTCGACCGCGCCGACTGGCGCAACCTCCGCGTCGACCGGATCTCCGGCCCGGACGGCACCGGCGCCCGCTTCCGCCCCCGCGAGCTGCCCGCCGCCGACGCCGCCGAGTTCGTCCGCACCCGGCTGGACACCGCGCCCCGCCCCTACCGCGTCGAGGTGCTGGCGGACGCGCCGGCCGCGACGATCCGCGAGCGGATCGGGCGCTGGGCCGCCATCGACGAGGTCGACGCGGACCACTGCCGCGTGCACCTCACGTCCGACTCGCTGGACTGGCCGACGATCGCGCTCGGGGCGCTCGGCGCCGACTTCCGCGTCCTGCACCCGCCCGAGCTGGTCGACCGGCTCCGCGACTGGGCGGACCGCTTCCACCGCGCCGCGTCCCGCGACCCGCACGGCGGCTAGCCGCGGGCCGCGCTCACCTCGGCAGGGCGGCCGGGGCGCCCGGACCACCGATGGCAGGCCCGTCCGGCCAGAGCGCGGCGAGGTCGGACGGGGTGAGCGGGGCCCGGTACGCGGCCCGGAGCACCTCCCGGGCCGTCTCGCCGCCGGCCTCGGCGAGGGCCGCGAACCAGTCCATCCCGGCCGGATACGTCCACATGTAGGAGCGGTGCACAGGGCTCGTCCCCCGGTCGGCGAGATAGCCCGCGATGGTCTTGTCCGCCATCCACGGAACCGCGGCGCGCAGATGGGCGGCGCACTCGGCCGCGGGCGTCCCGTCGTTGATCGCGCGATGGACCTGGGCGAGGACGAGCTGCACATAGTGGCCGAGCCGGACCCGCGCCGTCAGCACCGGGTCGTCGGGCAGGAGGAACAGCGGCCACGCCTGGGCGAGCCCTTCGAGCAGCACCTGATGCGGCGCGTGGACGCTGAGCAGCCGCACCCACGGGACGTCCTCGGCCGCCGCCCGCTCGGTGAAGCTCGCGCTCTGCAGGCCGTGCCCGAGCACCTCGTGCAGCGCGAACTGCCGTGCGCCGGACTCGGTGAACTCGACGTTGGGGAGGTTGAGGCGGAGCCGGACGTCGTGGCCCGCGCCGTCCAGCCAGTAGGCCCAGTAGGCGTCCACCTCGGCGGTCTCGATGGTGAGGGTGTATCGGGCGGTGCTGCCGGTCGCCTCCCGGACGGCGGGCTCCAGCTCGGCGGCGGCCTGCCGGATCGCGTCCGGGGCGTCCCGGACGTCGAGGCGCCCCTCCACCTCCCGCAGCTCGGCGTTGGCGCCGGGCCCCCACCCGATCCCGAGGCCGGACAGCGCCGCGCGGGCCCGGTCGCGGCGCTCCGCCACGTACTCCTCCGGCCACCCGGCGGTGCCGCAGCCCTGCGTCCTGCGGACGTAGTCGCCGAGCGGCGGGCGCTCGCCGAGCAGCGCGCCGAGGTGGGCGAGGTCGGCGTCCAGGCGCGCCGCGACCGGCCCGGCGGCGTCCGCGCGCAGGTCCGCGAGCCGCCGGTGGACGGCCAGCCGGTCGGGGGCCGGTTCGGGCTCGGGCCCTCCCGGACGGCAGTCGAAGTCGATGATCGGGGACCCGCCGCGGTTCACCTCGTGGGCGTTCCACGCCCGCAGGACGCGTTCGGTCTCGTCGCGCAGCCTCATGCCCCACGTCTACCGCACCCGCGCCGCATGAGGGGCCGCCGTGGCCGTGGCGAGGCGGGCCGCGGCGACGGCGCTGTTGATCGCGATCTCGCCGCGCATCCCCGGCGCGGCGACCATGTCTCCGGCCAGGTAGACGCCGTCGCCGCGGTCGATGGCGGGCCGGTCCCGCCACGTCTCGCCGGGCAGGTCGAGGGCGCCGGTGCGTCCGCGGGCGATGGCGCGGCGCTGGAAGGTGACGCGGTCCGGCCAGTCGGGCAGGAGTTGGTCGGCGAACGCGCGGAGCCGCTCATGCGCGAGCCGATGCGGTTCGCCGTCCCGGACGGGCATCTGGAGCTGGTACAGAGATTCGCCGGGCGGCGCGATCGAGTCGTCCTGCATCGTGTAGCTCTCGTGGAAGCCGCCCTCGTCGAGGTCGAACGCGAGGGTGCGGTCGGCGCGGTCCGACCGGACGGCGATGTCGAGCAGGGCGCAGTGGCCGCTCGTCCACGACAGGCCGTCCTCGCCGAGCAGCCGGCCCGCGGACGCCAGGTCGGTGGCGATGATGACCGGACGGTCCTCGGGGAGGGCGTCGACGCGGGCGCCGGTCTCGATCCGCACGCCGAGGGCGGCGGCGCGGGCGGCCATCCGGTCCAGCACCGCCTGCCAGCCGCCGCGCACCCACCGCACGGCGGGCGGGCGCGGGCCGAGGACCCGCTGGAACAGCTCCCAGACGAACGAGGCGGACAGCCGTCCGGTGTCGGCGTCGTAGGTCACGACGCTGATCGCGTTGGCCATGTGCCGCGCGGTGTTCTCGCCCCAGCGGCGGGACGCCCACGTGCGGAAGTCCTCGTCGACCGGGGCGTCCAGCCGGAAGCGGGCCTGGGCGCGCAGCATCGGCAGCGGCGGCGTCCGGCGCAGGCGCCCGCCGGCGCGGAACCGCACCCCCGTGAGCGCGGACGGCGACGGCCAGCCCAGGCCCTTGACGAAGCCGCGCTCCGCCAGCCACCGGTAGTGGGGGCCGTCGGCGTAGAACACGTGCGCGCCCTCATGGGCCACGTGCGGTGCGGGCGTCGCCCGGCCGCGCCCGCCGAGCGTGCGGTGCGCCTCGTACAGGACGGCGGAGGCGCCGGCCTCCGCGCAGGCGATGGCGGCGGTCAGCCCGGCCAGGCCGCCCCCGATGATCGTGATCGTGCCGGTGTGGGACCTCATGCCGTCAAGGACGCAGCGCGGACCCGTCCTGTGACATCACGGCCCCGAACTTCTCCGGGTTGACGATGAGATGGCACGCGCCGACCCGGCCGTCCTCGACCTGCAGCTGGAAGTGGACGAACGGGCGGCCGTCCGCCGTGACCTGGAGCGCGGGCCCGCCGTTGGCGTCGACGATGCGGTACTCGATCCGCGCGTCCGGGTCGACGCCGGCCGAGTCGGTGAAGGAGCGTTTCAGCTGCATGATGCTCAGCACGAACCGCGCGACCTGCTCCGGGCCGGTGATCGCGCGGCGCGGGGCCACCGCGTTGCCGCCGCTGTCGGCGATCAGCCGGACACCGGGCGCGAGCACCCCCATCAGCTCCTCGACGCTGCCGTTCAGGCAGGCGCCGATGAACCGGTCGGTCACCTCCCGCCAGACGACCGGGTCCACCTCGAACCGGGGCCGCCGCTCCCGCACGTGCGCGCGCGCCCGCGCCGCGAGCTGCCGCACGGCCGGTTCGTTCCGGTCCAGGACGGCGGCGACCTCGGCGTAGGAGAACTCGAAGACCTCCCGCAGCACGAACACGGCCCGTTCCAGCGGCGACAGGCTCTCCAGGACGACCAGCAGCCCCAGCGACACCGACTCGGCGCGCAGCACGGGGGCGGCGGCGTCCGGGACGGTCAGCACCGGGTCGGGCAGCCATTCCCCCACGTACGACTCGCGCCGCGCCTGCGCGCGCCGGAGCCGGTCGATGGCGAGCCGGGTCGTGACGGTGATCAGGTAGCCCTTGGGGTCGGCCACGGCGGCGGCGTCGGCCTTCGACCACCGCAGCCAGGCCTCCTGCACGACGTCCTCGGCGTCCGCGACCCGTCCGAGGACGCGGTAGGCCACGCCCATGAGCAGGTCCCGGTGCTCCAGGAAGGCCTGCTCACCGCCGCCGCTGCCGCTGCCGCCGTCGCCGTCGCCGCTGCCGTCGCCGTCCGCCACGCCGCCGATCGTACGGGCGTCACGTCAGGAAAGGGACAGAGCGTCCAGCCGCACGGTGGCGTACTCCCTCATCTTCTTGTCGTGCAGCGCGTCGGCGACATCGCGCGCCGCCTCGTACGCGGCGGCTGCCTCCCGGGTGGCGCCGGCGTCGCGGAGGCGGCTGCCGAGCTTGCACAGCGTCCAGCCCTCCATGAGGCGGTCGCCGAGCCGGCCGGCGATCCGCAGCGCGTTCTCCAGATCGCTCTTCGCCCGCTCGTTGTCGCGCGCCCCGCGCGCGTCCTCGGCCGCGTCGTACCAGGCCCAGCCCGCCGTCGGCAGGTCCTCGACCTCCTCGGCACGCCGGGCCGCGCGTTCGAGGAGCGACGCCGCGAACTCGAGATCGCCCTGTTCGCGCGCGCACCGCGCCGTGCCCTTCAGAGCGTCGAGCTCGATGGCCGGATGCTCTGCGGACACGGCGAGCGCGGCGTCATAGCCGGCCGTCGCGGCGGCGAAGTCCCCGCGGCGCAGGTCGAGGTCGGCGAGGTTGCACAGGTTCCAGCCGCGCAGCGCGGCGTCCCCGACCTCCTCGCCGATGGCGAGCGCCTCCTTGAACGCCTTCCCCGCCAAGTCGTCGTCCTTGCGGTGGCGGCGGCAGACGCCGAGGCCGTCCCACGCCCAGCCCTCGTCGCGTCGGGACCCGGCGGCGGCGGACGCGGCCCGGGCCTGCTCGAACAGCGTCTCCGCGCGGTCCATGGCGCCCGAATACCGGGCGGCGTCCGCCTGGTCGAGCAGGCTGCTCGCCACCAGCACCCGGTCCCCCGCCGCGGCGGCGATGGCATGCAGGCCGAACGCGATGCCCTCGGCGCGGGCGTGTTCGTGCCCCGCGCGCGCCCCGGCGTACGCGGCCTGCAGCAGCTCCACCTGCGGGCGCCGGGTCATCGCCTCCTGCAGCGACCGGACGGACGGGCGGTCCTCCGGCTCCTTGGCGAGCGCCCGCCCGACGACGTCCCGCAGCCAGCCGGGCAGGCCGGACAAGTCCGGTTCCATGGTGAGGATCTGGTTGACGAGCGCCGGGATCGAGTCCGCCGGGAAGCAGGGCCGGCCGGTCGCCGCGTGGGCCATCACCGCGCCCCACCCGAACACGTCCGCCTTCCCGGTCGGGCGCCGCTCGGCCAGGAGCTCCGGCGCCATGTAGCGGAGCGTGCCGATCGGCATCGTCGTGATCCGGGTCCGGTCGATGTGGTGGGCGATACCGAGGTCGATGAGGACCGGTTCCCCGTCCGGCATGATGATGTTGGCCGGCTTGACGTCCCGGTGGACGAGGCCCGCCCCGTGGAGGGCGTCCAGAGCGCGCGCGAGGCCGAGCCCGAGGCGGACGAGGCCGTCCGGTGCCAGCGGGCCCTCCGCCAGGATCGCCTCCAGGGGGAGCCCCTGGACGTACTCGGTGACCAGGTACGGCTCCGGGCCCGCCAGGTCGGCGTCGACGAACGCGGCGACGTGCGGGTCGTCGACCTTCCGCAGCGCGGCCGCCTCCCGCTCGAACCGGTGGCGGCCGCTCTCGCTGCCGATCGTGAACCCGTTCATCGTCTTCAGCGCGACGATCCGCCCGTCCGGCGCCCGTCCGAGGTGGACGGTGCCCATCCCGCCCGCGCCGAGCTCGGCCAGCAGCTCGTAGCGCCCGAACCGTCGTGGGTACATCCGGCCCCCCGCCTCATATGCCAGGACATGTGCGGACAAGGTAACCGGGTGAGGCCGGCCGGCCCCGGCGCCACGCCACGGACCCCGGTCAGGCGGTCCGGCCGCCGTCGACGACCAGGGCGTGCCCGACGGTGAAGGCGCCCGCGTCCGAGCACAGCCACAGCACCGCGGAGGCGATCTCCTCGGGCCTGCCCATGCGGCCGACCGGCTCCAGCGCGATGACCCCTCGCGGTACGGGGTACGGCCAGGCCCCTCTTCACACGTCGATCTGCGACCCCATGTGGACGGTGCGCGTCTCGGGCAGGGCGAAGTACTCGGCGGGGTTCGCGGCGTTGCGGGCCAGCGCCAGGAACAGCCGCTTGCGCCACCGGCGCATGCCGGGCGCGCGGGTCAGCCGCAGCACCCCGCGGGACAGGAAGTAGGAGGCGTGGTCGGGGTCGAAGCGCATCTCGGCGTGCGGGAGCCGGGCCGCGCGGCGCAGCTCCGCCGGGAGGTCCTGGTGGTCCTGGAAGCCGTGCCGGACGGTGACGTGGACGATCCCGTCGTCGCTGTATCCGAGGTCGTCGATGCTGAGCCGCTGCGCCGCCGGGACGTACGGGACGTTCTCCGACACCATCGAGACGATCACGACGTGCTCGTGGACGACGTGGTTGTGCTCGAAGTTGGCGCGCAGCGCGATCGGCGTCGTCATCTTGGTCGGATGCGGGAACACCGCGGTGCCCGGCACCCGCCGGAAGCCGTCGCGGTGCAGCATCTCGATGAAGTCCGGCAGCGGGCCCTCCTTGGCCGTCCGGTTCTCGGTGACGATCTCGCGCCCGCGCTCCCAGGTCGTCATCAGCGTGAACACCGCGAGCGCGATGAGCAGCGGCAGCCAGCCGCCGTGCGTGACCTTGGTGAGGTTCGCGGAGAAGTAGGTGATCTCCGCGCCGCCGACGACGACCCCGGTCAGCACGAGCTTCCAGGCCGCCCACCGCCAGGCCACCCGCGCGATGACGAGGAACAGCGCGGTGGTGATCAGGAAGGTGCCGGTGACGGCCATGCCGTAGGCGGTCGCGAGGCGGCCGGACGAGCGGAACCCGAGCATCAGGACCAGCACGCCGACGAACAGGACCCCGTTGATGGCCGGCAGGTAGACCTGGCCGATCTCGCGTGACGAGGTGTGCTGGATGCGCAGCGGCGGCAGGTAGCCGAGCCGGACGGCCTGCCGCGACACCGAGAACGCGCCGGAGATCACCGCCTGTGAGGCGATGACGGTCGCGGCGGTCGCGAGCACGACCATCGGCAGCCGCGCCCAGTGCGGGAACAGCAGGAAGAAGGGGCTCCGGATGTTGCGCGGGTCGTCGAGGATCAGCGCGCCCTGGCCGAGGTAGTTCAGCGTCAGCGCGGGGAACACGACCGCGAACCAGACCCGCCGGATGGGTCCCTTCCCGAAGTGGCCCATGTCGGCGTACAGCGCCTCCGCGCCGGTGATCACCAGGACGATCGCGCCCATCGCGATGAACGCGGTGTAGGGGCGGTCCGCGATGAACTCGACGGCATAGGTGGGCGAGAGCGACCGCACGATGGCCGGCCGTTCGACGACCTCGACCAGGCCCGCCGCCGCCAAGGCCGCGAACCAGACCAGCATGACGGGCCCAAACAGGCTGCCGACCCGGTGCGTGCCCCAGCGCTGCACCAGGAACAGCAGCGCCAGGATCGTCGCGGCGACGGGCACGACCACGTGAGACAGGCCCGGCGTGCTCACCTTCAGGCCCTCGACGGCGGACAGCACCGAGATCGCCGGGGTGATCACGCTGTCGCCGTAGAACAGCGAGGCCCCGAGCACCCCGAGCGCCATCGCGACGGCGGCCCTGCCCCGCACGTCGCCGAGCACCCGCCGGACCAGCGCGGCCAGCGCCATCACGCCGCCCTCGCCGTCGTTGTCGGCCCGCAGGATGAGCGTCACGTACTTCACCGACACGATCACCGTGATCGTCCAGAACACCAGGGAGATGACGCCGTGGACGTCGCCGTGGGTGGGGTGGACGGTCCCGTGGTCGATCGAGAACACGGTCTGCAGGGAGTACAGCGGGCTGGTGCCGATGTCCCCGTAGACGACGCCCAGCGCGCCCAGCATCAGCGCCGCGCGCCCCCGCGCTTCGGACGAGGAGGCGCCGGCCTCGGACGGCGCCGTGCCGGTCGCCTTCTCCGGGTCGCCCATGAGCCGATACTTATCCGGATCAGCGCCGTATAGGCATCACCGGTGGCGGCACCTGTTCGCCGGCCCCCGGGACGCGGGCGTCACGGGGTGCGGAACCCGCGGAACGTCACCCGCTTGCGGACCTCGAAGCCGAGCCGCTCGTAGAGCGCGACGGCCCCGGTGTTCTCCTCGGCGACGTGCAGGAACGGGCGCTCGCCGCGCGCCTCGATGCGCGCCGCGAGTGCCCGCACCAGGCGGGCGGCGTGGCCGCGGCCGCGGGCCTCCGGCGCGGTGCAGACGGCGCTGATCTCCGTCCAGCCGGGCGGGCGGAGCCGTTCGCCGGCCATCGCCACCAGCCGGCCGTTCTCACGGATGCCGACATAGGTCCCCATTTCGCGCGTGCGAGACCAGAACGGTCCCGGCCGGGCGCGTCCGACGAGGTCGAGCATCTCGGGCACGCTGTCCGCACCCAGCTCGACCACGCCGCCGTCGGGACGGCCAGCGTCGCCGCCTGCGGGCCAGAGCATCTGGAGGCCGTCGAGGGTGAAGACCGGCTCCCAGTCCGGCGGCGGGGTCGCCGGGCTGCTGAACAGGTCGGCGAATTCGCCGCGGCCCAGCAGCCGGGCGAGGTCGGCCCATTCCGCCGCGTCCGGATCGGCGGACACCGCGGAGAAGGTCGCGACTTCGGGCAGGTAGGAGACGGCCCGGCCCCGCCGGCGGGCGAGGTGCGCGTGGTGGCCGCGCAGCGACTCGCCGACCGGGTCGTCGAGCGCGACGGCACCGCCCTCCACCAGCATGTTCGGCACCTTTCGGGTCGTTCCCGGCAATCCGTCGACCAGGATGCCACCGCCGGTTACAAGACCGCTGAGCGGGGGAAGCGATCGTTGGTGCGTGGCGGCGGACGGGACACCCGCGAGGAAGGCATGGGAGGGGTGGGTGCGGCGTGTCCGATGCGAAAAAGGGGCGTCCTCCGCGCGGAGGGTCGTTCCCGCGCGCGCTCTGGGCGACGGTCGTGCTGGTGGTGCTCCCGGTGGTCGTCCTGGCCGGCGCTTGCACGGCGTCCCGCCATTCAGCCACCGGACGGTCCGGAGCAGCCGCCGCGCAGGCCGCCGAGAACGCCAAGCCCGGCACGCCCGACTGGCGGATCCGCCGCCAGGGAGCCGAGCACGAGATCGAGGGCTACGCCGATCATGTGAGCGTGCAGCCCGGCGGATCGTTCCGGCTGTTCGTCTCGACCACGACGTCCGGGTTCACCGCCGAGGCGTTCCGGATGGGCTGGTACGGCGGCGCGCAGGCACGCCGCGTTTGGCGGTCCGGGCAGGTCGCCGGGACCCGGCAGGCCGCGCCGCGGATCGACCGGACGACCCGCACCGTGTCGGCGCCGTGGCGGCCGTCCCTGACCGTCCCCACCTCCGGGTGGCCCGCGGGCAGCTACCTGATCAGGCTGACCGCCGCGTCGGGCGCGCAGCGGTACGTGCCGGTGACCGTCCGGTCGCCGAACGGCGCCGGACGCGTCGTGGTGCTCAACGCGACCACCACCTGGCAGGCGTACAACATGTGGGGCGGCTACGACCTGTACAAGGGTCCGTCCGGCGGCGACTCCGACCGGGCCTACGCGGTCAGCTTCGACCGTCCTTACGACAAGGACGGCGCCGACAAGTTCATGCTCTACGAGCAGCCCGCCATCGCGCTCGCCGAGAAGGTCGGCGTCCCGCTGGCGTACGCGACGGACAACGACCTGCACGCCGACCCTCGCCTGCTGGAGGGGGCGCGCGGGCTGCTCAGCCTCGGGCATGACGAGTACTGGTCGTCGACCATGCGGCAGCGCGCGACGCAGGCCCGCGACCGCGGCGTGAACATCGCCTTCCTCGGCGCCAACGCGGTCAACCGGCACATCCGGTTCGGCGGCACGCCCCTCGGCGCCGACCGGCTCGTCATCTGCTACAAGGACGCCACGGCCGACCCCATGTCCAGGACGGACCCGGCCGAGACGACGCAGGACTGGCGGCTGCCCCCGAAGCCGCGCCCGGAGAGCGACATCATCGGCATCCAGTACATGTGCTTTCCGGCCGAGGGCGCGTTCACCGTCTCCGAGCCCGGATTCTGGCTGTTCCGCGGCACCGGCGTCCGCGCCGGCACCCGCTTCCCCGGCGTGGTCGGCCCCGAGGCGGACGCGCTGAACCGCGCCGGACCGACGCCGCCGACCCTGGAGATCGTCGCGCACTCCCCCATCACCTGCGGGAACAGCCCAGCGGTCGCGAACGCGTCCTACTACACCGTCCGCAGCGGCGCGGGCGTGTTCGCCACCGGCACCATGCGCTGGGTCTGCGCGATGCGCGGGCGCGCCTGCGGGCACGGCGTCGACGACGCGGGCCGCGCGTTCACCACCCAGGTCACCGGGACGCTCGTGCGGGCCATGGCCGCCGGGCCGCTCGGCCGCGGCCACCCGTCCCGTCCCAACTCGAAGGAGCTGCTCAGCGCGCCCAAATGACCGGCGGGACGGACGGGTTCAGCGCCGCTCGCCCAGCGCTTCGAGACCGGGGACGAGGACGTCCGCCAGCAGCCGGGCGCGGCTCCCGTCCGGGTCGAGATCGGGGTCGAAGACGGTCACCTGCGCCCCGATCGCCCGCGGCGCGAGGGCCGCGAGGAGGCCGGCGAGCTCGGCGGCGTCGAGCCCGCCGGGGTCCGGGGAGTCGACGGCGGGCATCACGCTCGGGTCGAGGATGTCGACGTCGAGGTGGAGCCAGTAGCCGTCGAGGCCGTCGCGGTCGACGACGTCGAGGATCCGGCGCGCGGCCTCCGCGACGCCCTGCCGCCGGATCCGCGCCGCGGTGACGACCGTCCCGAGGAGCGCGGTGGTCTCCGCGAGCGCCGCGTCGTCGTCGCGGCAGCCGGCATGGGCGGTGTCGGCCGGGTCGAAGTAGGGGCTCAGGCCGTCGATGTCGGCGACGGCGGGCCAGTGCAGGCCCACCGCGGCGGCGAGGTCCTCCCCGGCCAGGCTGGCGCACTGGTCGGAGTTGCCGGGATGCCGGAAGTCGGTGTGCCCGTCGAGATGCACCAGCCCGTACCGTCCCGGCGCCCGCCGCAGCGCGACCCCCGCCCCGACCAGCAGGCTGCAGTCCCCGCCGATCACCAGCGGGGCGAGGCCGCCGGCGCGGACCGCCTCGATGCGCCCGGCGAGCCGCCGGGCGTGCTCCACGATCGCCGCCTGGTTGCGGAGCACGCCCGGCTCGGCGTCGTCGGCGTACCGTCCGGGCAGCACCACGCCCCGCTCCCGCGCGCCGCGCTCGGCGAGGCGCCGGTACAGCCCGGCTTCACGCAGCGCCTCCGGCGCCTTCGCCGTACCGGGCACGCTGGTCGGCGCGGGCGGGCGCAAGCCCAGATTGGTGGGGGCGGATATCAGACCGATCGTCACCAGCCGAAGCTACAGCAGCCGGGCGGCCACGCTCGGACCGGCGGCCCCGCGGCTCAGGCCAGGGGCTCGTGGTTCGCCCAGGCGACCTTGTACGGGTGCCGCGACTGCCAGTGCTCGATGACCTCGTGGATGCCCGGCGCGCTGAACGCCTTCGCCAGCGCCTCCGTGTCGGCGACGCCGACCTGCACGACCGCGGTCGCGATCAGCGCCGGAATGGCCTCCTCGCCCGGGACGGGCAGGTGCCGCCGGGCCGCGAAGGACGCGACGAGGCCGGTGTCGAGCATCGCCCTTTCGATGTCCGAGAGATATTGATCGAGCTCGGCGTCGGGCAGCGGACGGTCAAAGGAAACGATCATCGTGTGCTGGATCATGCGGCCATTCTCGGCCGCGCACGCGGGTCAAGTCCAAGACCGGTTCGATCTCCGGCGATAACCTGGAGGCATGGCCGAACTGGAGACCCGCGAGCTCGAGTACTTCCTGGCGGTCGCCGACGAACTCCACTTCGGCCGCGCCGCCGCCCGCCTGTCGATCGCCCAGCCGGCGCTGTCGAAGGCGATCCGCCGGATGGAGGCCCGGCTCGGCGTCCCGCTGTTCGCCCGCTCCAGCCGGCACGTCGCGCTCACCCCGTCCGGGCGGGCGCTGCAGGAGCACGGCCGGCACGCGCTCAACGCGGTCGGCGCCGCCGCCCGCAGCGCGCGCCGCGCCGCCGACCCGCACGCCCACCTGCGGCTCGTGCTCAAGCCCGGCGGGGACGCCGGCCTGCTGTCGGGGATCCTCGCGGCGTACGCGCGCCGGCCCGACGCCCGCCGCGTCGACATCCTGTTCAGCGGCCCCGCCGACCGCACCGACTTCCTGCGCGGCGGCCGCGCCGACGTCGGGCTGCTCTACGCGCCGTTCGACGACCTCGGCGGCCTGGCCCACGAGACGCTGCACATCGAGGACCGCGTCGCCATCGTCCCGTCCGGGCACCGCCTGGCCGGACGCGCCTCGGCGCGCATGGCGGACCTGGACGGCGAGACGCTGCCGCGCTGGAAGGGGGTCCCCGGCGGCGACGGCACCGGCCCCGAGGTCGCCGACGCGGTCCAGCTGCTCCACATGATCACGCTGGGGCGGATGGTCGGGGTCCTGCCCCGCTCCCTGGTCGAACCCGTCCCGCCCGGGGTGGCCTGCGTCCCGGTGACCGACGCGCCGCCGAGCCGCCTCGTCCTCGCCTGGAACGAGCACGACCGCCGGCCGCTGGTGGCGTCCTTCGTCGCCGCGGCCCTCGAATCCGGCGACCCCGGCGACCCGGGCTGAGCCGCGGTGGGGGGTTCCGTAGATGCCCGCGCTCGACGCGGGGGCAGTAGGGTCGCCGTCATGTCCGCGACCCCGCACGCCGCTCAGCGCGTCCGACCGCCGCGCGAACCGCGGCCCCCGGTACTCCCCGAGAGCCTGACCGCGGCCGGCGCCGCCGACCTGGAGCTGCGCGACGACGGGACGTACCTGTCGCTGGCCTACGGCGAGAACCGGCTCACCGTCGGGGACGCCGAGGACGTCGAGGACGTGGAGTTCGAGCGGTGCCGGTTCGCGCGCAGCAGCCTGGCCGGGGTGCGGCTGCAGCGCGCCGGGTTCGCCGACGTCGTCTTCGAGGGCTGCGACCTGGCCAACCTGCGGATGTTCAACTCGCGGATGTTCAACGCGGAGGTCCGCAACTGCCGGATGACCGGCCTGCAGGTCACCGAGGGGGGCCTGCGCGACGTGCGGTTCGACGGCTGCCGGGCGGACATGGCGGGCTTCCGGTTCGCGCGCCTCCGGACGGTGGCGTTCGTCGACTGCAATCTCAGCGAGGCGAGCTTCCAGTCGGCGGAGCTGCACGACGTCCGGTTCGAGGGCTGCCGGCTCAGCGGCACCCAGTTCTCGGGGGCGACCATGAGCGGCACCCGGTTCCGGGACTGCGAGCTGTCGGGGGTCGCGGGCATCAGGTCGTTCGACGGGGCGATCGTCGCGGCGCAGGACGCGATGGGCCTGCTGGACGCCCTGGCCGCCGACGCCGGCATCACGATCGAAGCCTGACCGGCTCCGGGCGCGGTCCGCCGCCGGCGGCTCCGCCGGCCCACCGCGGGTCAGCGGGTGCGGGCGGGCAGGCGGCCGGCGACGAGCGGGACGACGATCGCCGCGGCCACCAGGTGCGTCAGCATGAGGAGGGCCCTGGTCGACGGCGCCATCGGAACGAGGACGTCGGGGACGACCGACAGCACCGTGAGCACGGCGGTGACCGCCACGAATGTGCGCTTGGGCTTCGCGGCCCAGCGCCGCAGCGCCACGGCCAGCGCCAGGCCGATCGCGCTGCACAGGAGCGTCATCTGGGCGAAGCCGAGCAGCGGGATCGGCTCGCCGTCGATGTCCAGGGACACCCCCGCGCTCCTCGCGACGGCGGCGATGCCGGTGGTGGCCAGGGCGGCGGCGATGGCGGCGAACCCGCCGGTGCGCCACAGCGGAACGGTGCGGGGCGAGGTCGCGGCGGTGGCGGGCGCGGTGGTGACGGGCGCGGTGGTGGTGTAGCCGGAGATGCTCATGGCATGCCCTTTCGTCTTCGTGGGGGCGAAGTGTCGTAGGGGCAGACCGGCCAGGCCGCGAGAACTCATCGGTCGCCCCGGAGTTGCTCGCTGACCTGCGGCGACACCGCCCGTCGGCCGATCCGGAGGCGGCCCGTTCAGCTGTCGTGCCTCCGCAGCCAGCCGGCGTAGTCCGACACGGCGCGCTCGACGTCGTACTCCGGCTGGAAGCCGGTGTCCTCCGTGAGCCGGGTGATGTCGAGGTAGTTGCCCTGGGGTTGGTCGGGGTTGCGGCCCTCCGGGAGGGTGATGTCCGCGCCCGGGATGGCGGCGTTGATCGCGGCGACCGCGTCGCCGTAGCGCACCGGCCGTCCGGACGAGACGTTGTAGACGCGGTGGTTCAGCCGCTCGGCGACCATGAGCAGCGCGATGGCCCGGCCGCAGTCCTTCACGTAGCAGAGGTCCGTGACGTCGTCGGCGTACGCGGGCGGGCGGGGCGGGGTGAGGTCGGGGTCCTCGCCCCGGACCGCCGCGCTGAGCAGGCGGGGAAGCGCGAAGAACGGCGAGTCGGGCAGGCCGAGCGGTCCCCAGATCGTGCCGATCCGCAGGCTCACGGTCTCGAACCCGGCGCTGTCGCCCGCCAGCGCGGTGAACAGCTCGGCGGTCTTCTTGAACGCGTGGATCTGGTGCGGCGCCACTGCCGGCAGCGGGGCGTCCTCGCGCCACGGGGTCTCGTCCACGCCCACGTACACGCCGATGGAGCTGGCGACGGAGAACCGCCGCACGCCCCACTCGCGCGCCGCCTTGAGCGCGTTGAGCAGGGCGGCGGACTCGGCGCGCAGGTACTCGACGGGATCGGGCAGGTCGAACCGGCCCGCCGCGAGGTGCACGATGCCGGTGATCTCGTGCCGCTTCCCGATGTCGAGGAACGCGGTCTCGTCCGTGGCGTCCAGCGGCTCGACGGCGACCCGGCCGGCGGGCTCGCCGGCGAGGTGCTCGGGCGGCCGCGTGGACCGGTGGGCGGTGAGCACGACGGACTCGCCCAGGTCGAGCAGGGCCCGCGCGGTGTGCGACCCGATGGATCCGAGGCCGCCGGTAACGAGGATCATTAGCGTGTTCTTCCTGGTCGGGGGCGGTCAGTGCTTGACGGTGTAGTGCAGGTGCAGCACGCGGTCGCCCTGGACCACCGCGTCGGGGTCCCCGAGCAGGACGGTCCCGGTGTGGTCACCGAAGAACCGCACCCCCTCGCCCAGGACCACGGGGGCGACGTCCATCGCCACCTCGTCGACGAGCCCTGCCGAGAACGCCTGCCCGCCGACGTCGCCCGCGCACACACAGACCAGGCCGTCACCGGCGAGATCCTTGGCGCGCTCGATGGCCTCCTCGACCGAACCGGCCGTGTGGAAAGGCGCGTCGGGGAACCTGGCGCGCCACTCCTCGGGCAGCGGCCGGTGGGTGACGACGACGAGCTGCTCGCCCGCGGCGGGCACGCCCGACCAGCCGTCCGTGGTGTCGAACAGGTGGCGGCCGATCACCGTGACCTTGACTTCGTCCCAGAACGGCTGGACGTAATCGGCGGAGGCGCGGCTGACGCGGAACTGCCACTCGTCGTTCGCCCGGACCGTCACGTCGCCATTGCCGTACCAGTCGAACAACGGCCCGACCGTGTCGTCGGGATAGGCGATGTAGCCGTCCACCGAAACCACGGCCTGCATGATGACCCTGGCCATCTCACCAGCTCCTTCACTCGTCCGAACGTCGGGACGCGCACGTACCCCCGGCTCCTCGGAGCATCCGTTGACCAGGCACGCGAACGGCGCGTTTCACGGGCTCGACGCTAGGCGGGCACCGGCCGCCGCTCTAGTACAAAACGGCCATCCCCCTGCCGGAGCATCGGCCGGTACGACGCGGCGTGATCATGCCCGCACGCGCAGGCCGCACCCGTCTGCGCGAGCAGCACGCCGGGCGTCACGCCGACGAGCCGGCGGCATTCGCGGCCGAGGTGCGCCTGGTCGGTGTAGCCCGTCTCGATCGCCCACCGCGCGAGGTCGACGTCCGCTTCGTCCTGCCGGTCGACCGACGCCTGCACGCGGGCGATGAAGCCCTGCAGGCGCAGGATGCGGTGCAGCTCCTTCACACCGACGCCGGCCGCCGCCCGGCACCGCCGCCGCAGCTGGCGCTCGGAGATGGACAGCAGCGCGGGCAGGGCCGCCGGCCCCCCGCCGCGCCACGGCATGAGGTGCCGGACGGCCTCGTCCACCAGCGGGTCCCGGACGCGGGCGGACCGCGCGGCGAACGCCTGGAGGTGACCGAGCGCGGCCTGAGGCGTCGCGGCGTCGCCGAGCAGGTCCGTCAGGCGGTTCAGGTCGCGCCAGAGGTCGGTGCCCGCGACGTCCTGGTCGGTGAGCTCGTCGGCCGGCATTCCGGCGAGGCCGCCGAGCACGCCGGGCCGCAGCCGCACCCCGATGACCGTGCCTCCCGCCGGGATGTCGTGGTACGTGGCCGTGGTGAGGGGCCCGAGCAGCCGCGGCGCCTCGCCGAGCACGCACCGCAGCTCGCCGCCGCCGTGCGGCACGAGCCGCTGCGCGAGCGGCCGGTCACCGACCTGCTGGATCCACACCAGCGACGCCACCGCCGCGAGCGCCGGCGCGGGCGCCCGCTCCACGAAGGACGATTCTCCGGCCATCCGGCCATCCTGCCGAAAGTCGCGCCCCGCCGTGCGCCGGACGCGCGACTTCAAGATCGCCGAAACCTGCGAAGGGCCCTCAGCGCAGCTGTTCGAACCCCGTCGATGCCCCGAATGCGTCCTCCGGTGCCGGGAATTGAACGGCGACGTTCAGGCCGCCATCGGCGCGTGCGTCCGCGATGAGGGCGGCGTGGTGGGCTCGGGCGACGGCATTGACGATGGCGAGGCCGAGACCGTAGCCGTCACGGCCATGACGATCCGCCGCCAGCTTCTGGAAAGGCTGGAAGAGGCGCTGGATCTGGTCGCCGGGGATGACCGGCCCGCTATTGGTGACTTCGAGGACCGCCCGCGTCCCGGCGGTCCGGGTCGTGACGTTCACATGCCCGCCCGCGTGGTTGTGGCGGATGGCGTTGTCGACGAGGTTGGCGACGAGGCTCTCGACCAATTTCGGGTCCCCTTCCATCATCGCGGGCGTCAGATTTTCGGCGAGGTCGATGCGGCTTTCCGCGGCTTGGTCGCGGCGGGAGGCGAGCGTCCCTTCGACGACCCGGGCGAGGTCGAGGGGCTCCCGGCGGGTGACGCCGCGCTCGCTGGTGGCGAGGGCGAGCAGGGCCCGGACGAGCCGCTCTTGGTGCTCGCCGAGGGCGAGGGCCTCCCGGCAGGCCGCGCGCAGGCTGTCGGCGTCGGCGCCGGGGTCGGCGAGGGCGACTTCGAGGAGGGTGCGCAGACCGGCGAGGGGAGTCCGCAGCTCGTGGGAGGCGTTCGCGACGAAGTGGCGCTGGGCGTCGAAGGAGGCCTGCAGGCGGGCGAAGAGGTCGTCGAGGGTCTGGCCGAGCTCGGTCAGCTCGTCCGCGGGCTCGCCGAGGCCGAGGCGCCGGCCGAGGTCACCGGCGGAGATGCTCCTGGCCGTGGCGGTGATCGTGCGCAGCGGGCGCAGGAACCGGCCGGCGACGAACCAGCCGCCGGCCAGGGCGACCGGAACCAGAACGATCAAGGCGGCGGCGGATCCGGTGAGGACCTGGGCCAGGCTGATCCCGCGCCCGGCTCCGGTGGTCACGCTCGACGAGGGGCGGTCTACGGGCGTGCCCGCGTCGACGCTGGCGAGCGGCACGACGACGAGCACCAGCACGAAGACCCCGGCGGTGTAGATCCCCGCCGCGTAGGCGAGCGCGAGCCGCGTCTGCAAGGACCTCCTGGCGGGCTGCCGGGAGGTCATGGCCGGCTGCCGGGAGGTCATGGCGGTCCGATGCGGTAGCCGCCTTCGCGGACGGTCTCGATCACGGGCGGCTCGCCGAGCTTCGCCCGCAGCCGGTGCATGGTGTGCTTGACGGCGGTGGTGAAGGGGTCGGCGGCCTCGTCCCAGACGCGTTCGAGCAGCTCCTCGGCGGAGAGGACCACGCCGGGCGCGCCGAGCAGGCATTCGAGCAGGGCGAACTCCTTGGGGCTCAGCTCGAGGCGCAGCCCCGCCCGGAACGCGGTGCGGCGGGCCGGATCGAGGGTGATGTCCCCGCATTCCAGGACGGGCGGCAGCGGCGGCGCGGCGCGGCGGGCCAGCGCGCGGACGCGGGCGACCAGTTCGGCGAACGCGAACGGTTTGGGCAGGTAGTCGTCGGCGCCGAGACCGAGCCCGTCGACGCGGTCCTCGATCGTGCCGGAGGCGGTGAGCATCAGGACGCGGGTCTCGCAGCGGCCGTGGGCGAGCCGCCGGCAGATGTCGTCGCCGTGGACGCCGGGCAGGTCGCGGTCGAGGACCACCACGTCGTAGCGGGTGACGGCCAGGCGGTCGAGCGCGGCCGTCCCGTCCAGGACGACGTCGACGGCCATCCCCTCGTGACGCAGACCGGTTCCGATCGAGCGGGCGAGGACCTCGAAGTCCTCGACGACGAGAATCCTCACCGCCGCGTACCGCCGGTCGTCGTGCGTGCTGGGCGGCTGCCGGGTCGAGGGGCCATGCTCCGACGATGCCAGATCCCCGGTCGCAGCCCGGTCGCAGCCGCCGCGACCGGGCCGGAACCCGGTACTGCGTACAACCGTCGGCATGACTGCATTACTCACCGCACTCGCGTCGGCTTTGCTTGCGGAGATTTCACGGTGACTCCCGCCGTGACGTCTCAACAATCGGTCGCGCGGAACGGCTTTCTCCAAGTGCTGCACGCGGAATGGACCAAATTCAGGACCGTCCGCGGCTGGCTGATCGGCATGATGGCCGCCGCGCTGCTGCTGGTGCTGTTCGCGGTGCTCGCCGGGCTCAGCAGCAGCCAGAAAGGCGCGCCGCCCGTTCCGATCGGCCCGGGCGGTGAGCCGGTCACCGACAGCTTCTATTTCGTCCACCAGCCGCTGGCCGGAAACGGCAGCATCACCGTCTCGGTGTCCGAACTCAAGAGCAGCATTCCCAAGGGACCCGGAGACCTGCGTCCCGGCACCGTACCCTGGGCGAAGGCCGGTCTCATCATCAAGCAGGGCACCCGCCGGGGATCGCCCTACGCGGCGATCATGCTCACCGGCGCGCACGGCGTGCGGATGCAGGACACGTACGTCCACGACACGCCCGGCCCGGCCTCCGGCCGGCTGCGGCTGGACCGCTCAGGCGACCTCATCACCGGCTACGCCTCCACCGACGGCGCCCATTGGACCAAGGTGGGCACCGCGCGGCTGAGCGGTCTCGGACCGACCGCGCAGGTCGGACTGTTCGTCGCGTCACCGCCCGTCCTGGACGGCATGGGAACGGCCGGCAGCGTGTCGACGGCCGTCTTCCGCGACCTCCATATGCGCCGGCCCCCTGGCGAATGGACGGGTGAGCAACTCGGACCCGCCTCACCCACTTTCGCCGGCTACCCGGACAACACGCGGGGTTCGTTCACGGAAACCGGCGGCCGCTTCACGGTGACCGGCGCCGGCGACATAGCGCCCGCCGTCCGCGAGACCCTGCCGACCGGCGGCACCCTGCACGACATCCTCACCGGCACGTTCGCCGCGCTGGCCGCGGTGATCGTCGTCGGGGCGCTGTTCATCACCGCCGAATACCGGACCAAGATGATCCGCCTCACCGTCGCCGCCACCCCGAGACGGAGCCACGTGCTGCTCGCCAAGGCGATCGTGTTGTGGGCCGCCACCTTCGTCGCCGGACTGCTGGGAACGGTCATCGCGGCGCCGCTCGGCGAGCGTCTCGCCCGGGACAACGAGGTCTACGTCTTCCCGGTGCCGTCCTCGACCGAAATGCGAGTGGCGCTCGGCACCGCGACCCTGCTCGCGACCGCCGCGGTCCTGGCCCTCTCCGTCGGCGCCGTCCTCCGCCACAGCGCCGGCGCAGTCGCCACCGTCATCGTGGCCGTCGTGCTCCCCTACGTCCTGACCACCCTCCCGTTCATGCCCGCGAGCGCAGCGAACTGGCTGGCCCGGCTGACACCGGAAGCGGCCTTCGCCGTCCAGCAAACGCTCGTGGAATACGACCAGGTGACAAGCCACTACACCCCCTACAACGGCTACTACCCGCTGCCCCCATGGGCGGGATTAACCGTCCTAGCCGTCTACACCGCCGTAAGCCTGGCCACAGCCACCACCCTCCTCAACAAAAGGGACACCTAAAGCCGCCCCCCCCACCTCACGCTTGAACTGCGGGATTCCGGCGGCGCGCGGTGATGTCCCGGACGCCGGAGGCGCGGCCGATAGTGGCCTGGCGGCGGCGGGTCGGGATCGTTACGGTACGGGCGTGGATCGACGCGTGTTCGGCATCTGGACCGCGATCGTGTCGCTGCTCGCGCTGGTGGACGCGCTGGGCTGGTGGAAGGACTACGCGGACGGGGCGAACAGCGTCGGGCTGGGCCTCGCGCAGACCATGGCGTCCTCGCTGACGTGGCTCCCGGTGAACATCAGCGTGTACCTGCTCACCATGTGGTTCCCGGTCAGGCGTCCGCACATGGTGCGCGCGGTCCTGATCCACCTGGCGGGCTACCTGGTCGCGCTCTGCTGGCTCAGCGGACGGATGTTCCTGTTCGATCCGGTGCTGCACTGGCTGCCTCCCGGGCGGGGGTTCGGCGATGAGTACCTCCGCAACCTCGGGGCCTATCTGGCGATGTACTTCGAATGGGTCGGAGTGGCCCACGGGGTCTACTACTTCGTCCAGCACCGGCGGCGGCGCGAGCAGCTGGCGCGGGCCCGCGAGCAGCTGACCCGATCCGAGCTGCAGGCGCTGCGGGCGCAGGTGCGGCCGCATTTCCTGTTCAACGCGATGAACACCATCGCCTCGTTCGTCCATGACGACCCGTCGCGCGCGGAGGAGATGGTCGTGCGGCTGAGCGCCCTGCTGCGGCGGTCGCTGGAGCATGACGGCTCGCTGGAGGTGACGCTGCGCGAGGACCTGGAGGTCCTGTCGGCCTACGTGGACATCGAGCAGGCCCGGTTCGAGGACCGGCTCGCGGTGGACTGGCGGCTCCACCCCGGAGCGCTGGACGCGCTCGTCCCGCCGCTGCTCCTCCAGCCGCTGGTGGAGAACGCGGTCCGGCACGGGATCTCCCCCCGCGACGCGCCGGGCACGGTGACCATCACGGCCCGGCCGGAGGGGTCCTGGCTGCGGCTGGTCGTCGCGGACGACGGCGTCGGGCTGCCGCCCGGCCGGCCGCGCACGGGGATCGGGCTGGCCAACGCCCGCGCCCGGCTCGCCCAGATGTACGGCGCGGAGCACCGGTTCAGCGTCGAGCCGCAGCCGGGCGGCGGGGTCGCCGCGACCGTCCGGCTGCCGCTGCGGACGGCGCGGACATGATCAAGACCCTGATCGTCGACGACGAGCCCCCGGCCCGGCGGCGGCTCCAGCGCATGCTGGCCGCCCACGAGGACGTCCACCTGCTCGCCGGGTGCGGCTCGCCCGCCACCGCGCTCGCCGCCCTCCAGCGGCACCGGCCCGACCTGGTCTTCCTCGACATCCAGCTCCCCGAGGGCGACGGGTTCGGCATCCTCGACGCGATCTGGGGCCGGCACGACCCGGCCGTCGTGTTCGTGACGGCCTTCAGCGACCACGCCGTCCGCGCCTTCGAGGTCGACGCGGTCGACTACCTGCTCAAGCCGTACGGCCGGGACCGGCTCGACCTCGCGCTCGACCGCGTCCGCGACCGGCTGGCCCGGCGGACCGCCGCCCCGGCGCTGAACCGGCTGCCCGTCGAGATGGGCGGCCGGATCCGGCTGCTGGACCTGGACGCGATCGACTACGTCCGGGCCGAGGACGGCTACCTGCGCATCCACGCCGGCGCCCGCTCGCACCTGGTCCGCGGCACGCTGGCCAAGCTCCACGAGCGGCTCGGCTCCGCGGAGTTCCTGCGGATCCACCGCTCGGTCATCGTCCGGCTCGACCGGATCCGCGAACTGGAGGTCCTCGGCCACGGGGAGATGCGGCTGACCCTGTGCTCCGGCGCCGCCCTCATCTCCGGACGCGCCTACCGGGACGAGGTGCGGGCCGCGCTCGGCCTGCCGACCTGACCGCCGCTCCCGTTCACCCCTTCCCCGCTCCCGTTCGCCGCACGGACCCGGCCGCCGCCCCCGGACCGCTCCTACGGTGGGCGCGTTCCGTCACCCGGCAGAGCCGTGGCCGGCATCCGTCCTCGGGGGCATGGGTGCCGGTCCTTCCCCACCGCGCGGGAGTTCGCGATGAGAAATGTCCGCCGTACCCTCGCCGTCCTCGGCTGCGGCCTCGCCGTCGCGGCCGTGGCGCCCGCCGCGCACGCCACCCCGCGTGCCACCGCCCCAGGGCTCCACGCCCCGCACCCGTGCCGCGACGACGACGGCGCCGTGCAACCGGGCTTCACCTGCTGGACGCTGACCGTCCCGCTCGACCATTCCGGCCGGACGCCCGGCACGCTCGACCTCCAGGTCGGCGCCGCCGACGGCCCGGCCAAGCCCAAGGGCACGCTGCTGTTCCTCACCGGCGGCCCCGGCCAGGAGGGCGTCGCCCTCCTCCGGCGCATCGCCGGGCGCATGCCCGAGGTGTTCGCGCAGTACCGCCTCGTCATGCTCGACCAGCGCGGCACCGGCCCGCTCGGCGCCGTCGACTGCCCGAAGATGCAGGCCCAGGTCAGCGGCTCCGACAGCGCCCCGGCCACCCCCGACGCGGTGGACGAGTGCAGCCGCCTCCTCGGCGACCGGGCGCGCTTCTACGGCACCGACCAGAGCGTCGGCGACTTCGAGGACGTCCGGCGCGCGCTCGGCGTGGACACCATGGTCGTGGACGGCGTGTCGTACGGCTCCCTCACCGCCGCCCGGTACGCCATCGCCCATCCCCGGCACGTGTCCCGGCTGGTGATGGACTCGGTCGTCCCGCACCACTGGACGGTCGCCGGAGACCTGAACCTGGTCGGGCTCACCGCCCAGCCGAGGGTGCTCCGGGACGCCTGCAAGACCGCGCCCGCCTGCGGTTTCGACCCGGCGCAGGACCTCGCCACGCTCGTCCGGCGGCGCACCCCGGCCGGCGGGCTCGCCTTGTTCGGCGACGTCGTCGGCTACGAGTTCATCGACCCGACCTACCGCGACCCGGACCCGATCCCCGGCAGCGGCCTGCCGGGCGACATCATCGGCGCGATGCACGAGGCCGTCGCCGGCGACACCCGCCGGCTGGACACCATCGAGGCCGTGTTCACGCCGGCCGACGGCACGCCCGCGAGCCAGCTGAGCGCGGGCCTGCACGCGGCCACCCTCTGCCAGGACCTGCGCTTCCCGTGGGGCACCTCGGCGACCCCGACCGCGCTCCGCGGCCCGTTCCTCGACCGCACCGCGCGCACCCTGCCCGCATCGGCCACCTGGCCGTACACCTCGGCGGTCGCGCTCGCGCAGAGCAGCGTCCAGACCTGCCTGCGCTGGCCGGCCGAGCCCCCGAGCTCCAACCCCGCCGCCCGCCTGCCAGACCTGCCCACGATGATCCTCACCGGCGACCGCGACCTCAGCACCCCGCTGGAGTGGGCCGAGCAGGAACGCGCCGTCAGCCCCGCCGGCACCCGCTTCGTCGTCGTCAAGGGCGCCGCCCACTCCATCCAGAACCGCGAACCCGGCCACACCGGCCGAGACGCCCTCACCAAGTTCCTCCTGAACTGACCAGCCGCCCCACCGCCGGTAGCGGACGGGCCCGGTGACACCTCAATGACAAACGACCAAGGGCCTGACCGGAGCAAACTCCGATCAGGCCCTTGACCTTCAAGTTCTCGGTGGAGCTGAGGGGATTTGAACCCCTGACCCCCTCGATGCGAACCGGATAAATCGAACACAATGTGTTCGGCGGTTCAACAACTTAAGGGTAAATTCCCAGGTGAGAGGTGGTATCAATGCCGCCTCGTGCCACCGCGTATCAAGATCGCTCACGTGGTCCTTGGTGGCATTTCGGTGGCAAGAACGATCACCTGAGGAGCCAGCATGGGATTCTCCCGCCCGCGAGTCGGCAAGGACGGCCAGGTCCGCTACGCGGCCGTGTACCGCGATATCCGCGGGAACATCAGGCACGCCGGAACCTTCGCAACAGAGGCACAGGCCGACAAAGCATGGCAAAAAGCCCTGGCGAAGCTGTCTTTAGAACGCCTTCCCGATCCGGGGAAGGGCAGACAACGCTTCAGACGCTACGTCGAAGACGTCTGGTTCCCCAACCACGTCATCGAACTCCGGACGAGGGAGAACTACGACTACGAGATCCAGCGATACATCATGCCCTGGTTCGGCGGCATGCGCATGATCGATGTCCTCCCGATCGATGTCCGCGAATGGGTCACACATCTGCAGAGCGAAGGCGTCAATCCACCGACAATCCGCTTCTGCATGACCATCCTCAGCGCCATCTTCACCACGGCGCTCAACGACCTCGTCATCGTCCTTCACCCCTGCAAGGGAGTTAACCTCGATCTTTCGTGAGGTCGGGTGGGGGGGGGGGGGGCCCCCACGACCCCTGGGTTTTTGGGGGGGGGGGTGTGGTGTGGG